>CACXHB010000017.1 GCA_902767315.1 uncultured Eubacteriales bacterium | reverse complement strand
CTCATATTCCACGTGAGCGGTGTTGATCGTGATTCCGCGGGCCTTCTCTTCGGGCGCCTTATCGATTTCGTCGTAGCGCATCGCCTGGGCGTGACCGGACTGGGACAGAGCCATGGTGATCGCAGCGGTCAGAGTGGTCTTGCCGTGATCGACGTGACCAATGGTGCCGATGTTAACATGCGGCTTGGTGCGTTCAAATTTCGCCTTTGCCATGTTTCATTTCCTCCTGAATTGGTTGTTATCAATGCTTGCCGAGAATTTTCGCGGCGATATTGCCGGGAACTTCCTCATAATGCGCAAACTGCATGGTGTAGTTGCCGCGGCCCTGGGTCTTGCTGCGCAGGTCCGTGGCGTAGCCGAACATTTCGGACAGCGGAACCAGACCATCGATGGTGTTCACGCCGTTTTCCATGTTCATGCCGGTTACGCGGCCGCGACGGCTGGACACATCGCCCATCACGTCGCCCAGGTATTCTTCGGGCACCACGATTTCGATCTTCATCATGGGCTCCATCAGGGCGCAGTCCGCCTTCTGCACGGCCTCTTTGAAGGCCATGGAGCCGGCGATCTTGAACGCCATTTCGGAAGAGTCCACATCGTGGTAAGAGCCGTCTACCAGCGTCGCCTTGAAGTCCACGACTTCGTAGCCGCTGAGGACGCCGCTCTTGGCCGCTTCCTGAATACCCTGATCAATAGGCGCGATGAATTCCTTGGGAATCACGCCGCCGATGATCTTATTTTCAAACTGGTAACCGGAACCGGGCTCCAGGGGCTCGATTTCGATAACGCAGTGGCCGTACTGGCCATGGCCGCCGGTCTGGCGCACGTAGCGGCAGTCCGCACGGGCCTTTTTCCGCAGGCACTCCTTGTAAGCAACCTGGGGCTTGCCCACCTTGGCTTCCACCTTGAATTCCCGCAGCAGACGATCCACAATGATTTCCAGATGCAATTCGCCCATGCCGGCGATGATGGTCTGGCCGGTGGTTTCGTCGGTGTAGGTGCGGAAGGTGGGGTCTTCCTCCGCCAGGCGCTGCAGGGCGATGCCCAGCTTATCGGCGCCGGCCTTGGTCTTGGGCTCAATGGCCACGCGGATAACGGGATCCGGGAAGACCATGGATTCCAGAATGATGGGGGCGTTTTCCGCGCAGAGGGTATCGCCGGTGGTGGTTTCCTTCAGGCCCACGGCGGCGGCGATGTCGCCGGCACGCACCTCTTCGATTTCCTCGCGGTGGTTGGCGTGCATGCGCAGGATGCGGGCGATGCGCTCGCGCTTGCCCTTGGTGGAGTTATACAGGTAGCTGCCGGTCTTCAAAACGCCGGAATAGACCCGGAAGAAGGCCAACTTACCCACATAGGGATCCACCATGATCTTGAAAGCCAGGGCGGAGAAGGGCTCCTCATCGGAGGCCTTGCGCTCCATTTCGGTTTCGCCGTCCTTGCTGGTGCCCTTTACCGGAGGAATATCCAGGGGAGAGGGCAGGTAGTCTACGATGGCATCCAGCAGCAGCTGCACGCCCTTGTTGCGGTAAGAAGTGCCGCACAGAACAGGGGTCATGGTGCCGGCGATGGTGCGCTGACGGATACCGAAAAGGATGTCCTCGTGGGACAGGTCGCCTTCTTCGAAGAACTTTTCCATCAATTCTTCGTTGGCTTCCGCGGCGGCTTCTACCATCTCGTTGCGATACTGCTGCGCCTGCTCCAGGTATTCGGCGGGAATGTCGCTTTCCTGGATGGTGTTGCCCAAATCGTCCACGTAAATTTCAGCCTTCATCTTTACCAGGTCGATGATGCCGTTGAAATCCGTTTCAGAACCGATGGGCAGCTGGATGGGTACGGCGGTGGTCTTCAGGCGTTCCTTCATCATGCGGACTACGCGGAAGAAGTTTGCGCCCATGATGTCCATCTTATTGACATAAGCCAGACGCGGCACGCCGTATTTCGTAGCCTGACGCCACACCGTTTCGGACTGCGGTTCAACGCCGCCCTTTGCACAGAAGACCGCAACGGCGCCGTCAAGCACGCGCAGGGAGCGCTCTACCTCAAC
This sequence comes from uncultured Eubacteriales bacterium, assembly GCA_902767315.1. GTDB lineage: Bacteria > Bacillota > Clostridia > Christensenellales > Aristaeellaceae > RUG11247. Next base: position 7,982 of record CACXHB010000017.1, on the reverse strand, counting down.
GGTGAAGTCCACGTGGCCGGGGGTGTCAATGATATTGATCTGATGGCCGCGCCATTCGCAGGTGGTGGCGGCGGAGGTAATGGTGATGCCGCGTTCCTGTTCCTGTTCCATCCAGTCCATGGTCGCCATGCCGTCATGCGTCTCGCCCATGCGATGCGTTTTGCCCGTGTAATACAGGATGCGCTCGGTAGTGGTCGTTTTGCCGGCGTCGATATGCGCCATGATACCGATGTTGCGGATATGATCCAAAGTATGCGTTCTTGCCACAGTCAGTTTCCTACCTTTATCTATGTCTATATGGGGGGTTATAAGTTACAAGGGCTGCCCAGAATGCGAAACTCTGGGCAGCTCCAGGAAAAATTACCAGCGATAATGCGCGAAGGCCTTGTTCGCCTCGGCCTGCTTGTGCATATCCTCGCGGCGCTTCACGGCGTTGCCTGCGTTGTTGGAGGCATCGATGATCTCGCCGGCCAGACGCTCGGCCATGCTGCGCTCACCGCGCTTGCGGGAGAACAGAACCAGCCAGCGCAGCGCCAGAGTCTGACGACGCTCGGGGCGGATCTCGATAGGCACCTGATAGGTGGCGCCGCCCACGCGGCGGGCTTTACATTCCAGAGAAGGCATGATGTTGTTCATGGCGGCGTTGAAAACTTCGATGGCTTCCTTGCCGGTCTTCTGAGCAATCATCTCAAAGGCTTCGTAGCACACGTTCTGAGCGACGCCACGCTTGCCATCGTACATAATCTGGTTAATGAGCTTGGTCACGATCGCGGTTCCGTATACGGGATCCGGAAGCACCTCGCGCTTGGGAATAAATCCACGTCTGGGCATTGCATGTCCCTCCTGAATGAAAAAATGACGTTGAAGAAACTTGGAAACGGGCGGACGATGGAAAGCGTGCGGTTGGCGCCGCGCCCCTTCTCCGGAAGCCGCGTTCGTTCGGGCGCCCTACGTTCCAAATAGTCGCCTTCGGTACTGACGGGAAGATCCGGCTCCGCCGATGAGCGGTGGCTCTTACTTCTTGGGCTTCTTAGCGCCGTAGAGGGAACGGGCCTGCATGCGCTTGGCAACACCGGCAGCGTCCAGAGCGCCGCGGATGATGTGATAACGCACGCCAGGCAGGTCGCGCACCTTGCCGCCGCGGATCAGCACGACGGAGTGCTCCTGCAGGTTATGGCCGATGCCGGGAATGTAGCAGGTACCCTCGATCTGGTTGGTAAGGCGCACACGGGCGATCTTACGCAGGGCGGAATTCGGCTTCTTGGGGGTCAGGGTCTTAACAGACAGGCAGACGCCCCGCTTCTGCGGACAAGACTGCAGAATCGGCGAATTCGACTTGACGGTTACCTTTTCCCTACCCTTGCGGATCAACTGATTGATCGTCGGCATGGAATAGTAGCACCTCCTGAAATTATGGGTGGATTTTGCATTCTATATACAACTTCCGCAACCCTGGAAGAGTTATAGCTTTGGTTACTTTTTAAGGCCGGCGGCCGCGGTTTTCACGTCCACGCCGCATGCCTTGCCCAAATCCGCCATCTTTTCGACGACGATGAGCTTTACGCCCGCTTCGGAGCAGGCCTGCTGCACCTGGGTGCGGATGAACATATCCGCATCGTCGGCGAGATACGCTTTTTCGATCTCTCCGGCGGCCAGGGCCTTCAAAAGCCTGCGGGTTCCCACGACCTTGCGAGCGTCGTCCAGCTTTTCAAGCATCCAGGCACCTCCTCAAAATACCATTAAAACACACCTATGTCAAGCGTACTAACGTTAACAGGCAAGATTTTTGGCCCCTGGCGACGCTTTTGGCAGCGCCGCCGGGGCGAAAGGCTTTTAGTAGGCCTCGTGAATCTCCACGTTGCTGTAACGCTTGAGACCGGTACCGGCAGGAATCGCCTTACCGATGATGACGTTTTCCTTCAGGCCCAGCAGCGGATCCACCTTGCCCTTGATGGCGGCTTCGGTGAGCACGCGAGTGGTCTCCTGGAAGGAGGCGGCGGAGAGGAAGGATTCGGTGGCTAGGGCCGCCTTGGTGATGCCCAGCAGGGTACGCTTGGCGGTAGCGGGCCGGCCGCCGGCCTCGATGGCCTTCGTGTTGGCCTGCTCGAAGCGGAACACGTCCACCAGGGAGCCGGGCAGCAGGTCGGTATCGTTGGCCTCCTCGATCTTGACCTTACGCAGCATCTGACGCACGATGACCTCGATGTGCTTGTCGGCAATTTCGATACCCTGACGGCGGTAAACAGACTGCACTTCCTTCACCAGGTAGTCCTGTACGGGCTTGATGCCCAGAATGCGCAGCAGGTCGCTGGGGTTGATGGAGCCTTCGATGAGCTCGTCGCCGGCGTGCACCAGCTGGCCTTCTTCCACCTTCAGCTTCGCGCCGTAGTTGATGGGGTACTTCTTCACTTCCGCGTCGCCGTTCTGAGAGGTGATAATCAGTTCGCGGCGCTTCTTGGAATCGGTGGAAATGTGCACGATACCGGTGATTTCCGCAAGGGCGGCTTCGCTCTTGGGGCGACGGGCTTCGAACAGCTCTTCCACGCGGGGAAGACCCTGGGTGATATCCGCGCCGGTGGCCACGCCGCCGGTATGGAAGGTACGCATGGTCAGCTGCGTGCCGGGTTCGCCGATGGACTGAGCGGCGATGATGCCCACCGCTTCGCCCACGTCTACCAGCTTGCCGTTGGTCATGTTCGCGCCGTAGCAGCGGGCGCACACGCCGATGGAGGACTGGCAGGTCAGCACGGAACGGATGGTGATTTCCTTATAGCCGCAGGCCACAATGCGCTTGGCCAGGTCGTGGGTGATCAGGTCGTTCACGTCCACGATGACCTCGCCCGTGGCGGGATCGGTTACGGTTTCGGCGGATACGCGGCCGCGGATGCGGTCTTCCAGGGATTCAATGACCTCGCCGTCGCCGGTGATGTCATACACCTTCAGGCCGCGGACCTTTTCGCCCCGGGAGGCGAAGCAGTCCATTTCGCGGACGATATTTTCCTGAGAAACGTCCACCAGACGACGGGTCATGTAACCCGAGTCGGCGGTCTTCAGGGCCGTATCGGCCAGGGACTTACGGGAACCGTGGGAGGACAGGAAGAACTCCAGCACGTTCAGGCCTTCGCGGAAGTTCGCCTTGATGGGCAGCTCGATGATCTTTCCGGAAGGAGAGGCCATCAGGCCGCGCATGCCGGCCAGCTGACGAATCTGGTTGACGGAGCCTCGGGCGCCGGAATCCGCCATCATGTTGATGGGGTTATAGCGATCCAGGGATTCCATAACCTGCTTGGTAACGTCGTTGGTGGCCTGTTCCCAGATCTTGATGACGGAAGTATACCGCTCGTTTTCGGAAAGACGACCGCGGCGGAACTCCCGCTCGATGCGGTGCACCTGGTTTTCGGCCTCGGCAAGAATGGTCTTCTTGCTTTCGGGCACGATGATGTCGGCCACGGAAACGGTCAGCGCGGCGCGGGTGGAGAACTTATAGCCCAGGGACTTGAGGTTATCCAGCATCGTGGCGGTGACGGTTACGCCGTGAGCGCGGTAGCACATGTCGATGATCTTGCCCAGCTGCTTTTTGCCCACCACTTCGTCCACTTCCAGAAGGAACATGTCGTCGGGGGTATTGCGGGGCTTGGCGCCCATATCCTGGGGCACGGCCTGGTTGAAAATCACCCGGCCGATGGAGGTTTCCACCAGCTTGGTGTACTCCCGGCCCTGGAACATGCGCTTCATGCGGATCTTCACCTTGGCCTGCAGGGAGATATAGCCGGTCTCGTAAGCCATCAGCGCTTCGTCCACGTCGGTGAAGACCATGCCTTCGCCCTTGGAACCTTCCCGGACGATGGTGAGGTAATAGCAGCCCAGAACCATGTCCTGGGTGGGGCTGACGACGGGCTTTCCGTCCTGAGGCTTCAGGATGTTATTGGCGGAAAGCATCAGGAAGCGGGCCTCGGCCTGAGCTTCCATGGAAAGGGGAACGTGAACGGCCATCTGGTCGCCGTCGAAGTCCGCGTTGAAGGCCGTGCAGCACAACGGATGCAGCTTCAGGGCCTTGCCTTCCACCAGCACCGGCTCGAAGGCCTGAATACCCAGGCGGTGCAGGGTGGGGGCGCGGTTGAGCATGACGGGGTGATCTTTGATGACGTTTTCCAATACGTCCCACACCTCGGGCTTGAGGCGTTCCACGGCGCGCTTGGCGGTTTTCACGTTCTGCTCCATGCCCTGGGCCACCAGCTTCTGGATGACGAAGGGTTTGAACAGTTCCAGCGCCATTTCCTTGGGCAGGCCGCACTGATACAGCTTCAGGGACGGGCCGACCACGATAACGGAACGACCGGAATAGTCCACGCGCTTGCCCAGCAGGTTCTGACGGAAACGGCCCTGCTTACCGCGCAGCAGGTCGGACAGGCTCTTGAGCTGCCGTCCGCCGGCGCCGGTGACGGGGCGGCCGCGGCGGCCGTTGTCGATCAGGGCGTCTACGGCCTCCTGCAGCATGCGCTTTTCATTGCGCACGATGATGTCCGGCGCGCCCATTTCCAGCATGCGCTTGAGGCGGTTATTGCGGTTGATGACCCGGCGATACAGATCGTTCAGGTCGGCGGTGGCAAAACGGCCGCCGTCCAGCTGCACCATGGGGCGCAGCTCCGGGGGAATGACGGGCACCACGTCCAGGATCATCCACTCGGGCTTGTTGCCGCTTTTGCGGAAGGCTTCCACCACTTCCAGGCGCTTGATGATGCGCTGGCGCTTCTGGCCTTCGGTATCCCGCTTGCTGTCCTTGGCGGAAAGCTCGTCCAGTTCGGTCTTCAGCTGCTCGGCCAATTCGTCCAGGTTCAGATTCATCAGCATTTCCCGAACGGCTTCGGCGCCGATGCCCACCCGGAATTCCCAGCCGTTTTCCTCGGCCTGCTGCTTCTTCTGCTGATATTCGGTTTCGGAAAGCAGCTTATACTTCTCCAGGCCGGGAACGTCGCCGGGATCCAGCACGATGTAGCTGGCGAAATAGAGCACCTGCTCCAGCGCCCGGGGGGAGATGTTCAAAATGGTGCCCATGCGGCTGGGGATGCCCTTGAAATACCAGATGTGGCTCACAGGGGCGGCCAGCTCGATATGGCCCATGCGCTCGCGGCGAACCTTGGCCTTGGTGACCTCAACGCCGCACTTGTCGCACACAACGCCCTTGAAGCGGTTGCGCTTATACTTGCCGCAGTTGCACTCCCAGTCCTTGGTGGGCCCGAAGATTCGTTCGCAGAACAGGCCGTCCCGCTCGGGCTTGAGGGTGCGATAATTTATGGTTTCGGCCTTTTCCACCTCGCCGTGAGACCACTGGCGGATTTTTTCCGGGGAAGCCAGGCCGATCTGAATGGAATCCAGATTAGACAATTCAAACAAGGAGCTCTCTCCTTTCTACCATGAAGCTGCGCCTGAATCGGCGTAACGGGCGGTGCGCCGGGTAAGGGAATTCCTCCCCCGGGCAGGGCTTATCAGAAATCGTCGTCCAGGCCCAGATCGTCGCCCAGATCCAGGTCATTGATGTCGAATTCGTCGTCCAGGGGATTCTCTTCCTCGGCCGCGGTATCCAGAGAATCGTCCACGGTGGCGCCGGGGCTCAGCTCGCTGTCCTTCTCGCCGGAGGGCAGGTCGTCGTCGTCCAGCTCCTTGATTTCGATCTCGTTCTTGTCCGCATCCAGCACCTTGATATCCAACGCCAGGGACTGAAGCTCTTTGATCAGCACCTTGAAGGACTCGGGCACGCCGGGCTCGGGGATGTTTTCGCCCTTGACGATGGCTTCGTAGGTCTTTACGCGGCCGATGGTATCGTCGCTCTTTACGGTCAGGATCTCCTGCAGCACGTGGCTGGCGCCGTAGGCCTCCAGGGCCCACACTTCCATTTCGCCGAAGCGCTGGCCGCCGAACTGGGCCTTGCCGCCCAGGGGCTGCTGGGTTACCAGAGAGTAGGGGCCGGTGGAACGGGCGTGAATCTTATCGTCTACCAGGTGATGCAGCTTCAGATAGTACATATAGCCCACGGTGACCTTGTTGTCGAAGGGATCGCCGGTGCGTCCGTCGTAGAGCTGCAATTTGCCGGTGAGGTTCAGTCCGCACTTGGAAAGCTGGATTACGGGCCGACCCTTTTCGTCGAAGAGGTGCTCCTCCTCGGGAATTTCGCTGGCCATTTTCAGCACTTCCTGAATGTCCTCTTCCCGGGCGCCGTCGAACACGGGGGTGGCGACGCGCCAGCCCAGCGCCTTGGCGGCCAGACCCAGATGGACTTCCAGCACCTGACCGATGTTCATTCGGGAAGGCACGCCCAGGGGGTTCAGCACGATGTCCAAAGGCGTTCCGTCGGGCAGGAAGGGCATGTCCGCCTCGGGCAGCACGCGGGACACAACGCCCTTGTTGCCGTGGCGGCCGGCCATCTTGTCGCCCACCTGAATCTTACGCTTCTGAGCGATGTACACCCGAACCATCTGATTGACGCCGGGGCTCAGCTCGTCGCGGTTTTCGCGGGTGAAGATCTTCACGTCCACGATGATGCCGAATTCGCCGTGAGGCACCCGCAGGGAAGTATCGCGCACTTCCCGGGCCTTATCGCCGAAGATGGCCCGCAGCAGGCGCTCTTCCGCGGTGAGCTCGGTTTCACCCTTGGGGGTGACCTTACCCACCAGAATGTCGTTGGCGCGCACTTCCGCGCCGATGCGGATGATGCCCCGCTCGTCCAGATCCCGCAGCGCATCTTCGCCTACGCCGGGAATGTCCCGGGTGATCTCTTCCGGCCCAAGCTTGGTGTCCCGGGCTTCGGTTTCGTATTCCTCGATGTGAATGGAGGTATACACGTCGTCCTTCACCAGGCGTTCGGAAATCAGAACGGCGTCCTCGTAGTTATAACCTTCCCAGGTCATGAAGCCGATGAGCACGTTGCGGCCCAGGGAGATTTCGCCGTGGTCCGTGGAGGGGCCGTCGGCCAGCACCTGACGGGCAACCACATGCTCGCCTTCGGAGACGATGGGATGCTGGTTGATGCAGGTGCCTTGGTTGGAACGGGCGAACTTCTGCAGATGATGGACGTATTCCTTGCCGCTGACGCCGGTGTAGCGCACTTCGTCGGCGGTAACCCGGGTGACTACGCCGTCTTCCTTGGCCAGAAGCACCACGCCGGAATCGCACGCGGCCTTATATTCGATGCCGGTGCCGACGATGGGAGCCTCGGGACACAGAAGGGGCACGCCCTGGCGCTGCATGTTGGAACCCATCAGCGCGCGGTTTGCGTCGTCGTTCTCCAGGAAGGGGATCATACCGGTGGCCACGGAAATCAGCTGCCGGGGAGACACGTCCACATAGTCCACGTCGTTCCGGTCGATTTCGATGGTCTCGTCCCGGCGGCGCACGGTGACGCGCTCGTTGGCGAAGGTATTATCCTCGTTGAGGGGCTCGCTGGCCTGAGCGATGATGTACTGATCCTCCTCGTCGGCGGTCATGTAATCGATCTGGTCGGTGAGCTGATGGGTGACCTTATCCACCTTGCGGTAGGGGGCCTCGATGAAGCCGTATTCGTTAATCCGGGCGTAGGTGGCCAGAGAGCCGATCAGGCCGATATTGGGGCCTTCAGGGGTCTCAATGGGGCAGATGCGTCCGTAATGGGAATAATGCACGTCTCGGACGGCGAAGGAAGCGCGGTCGCGGTTCAGGCCGCCGGGGCCCAGGGCGCTGAGGCGGCGCTTATGGGTCAATTCCGCCAGGGGGTTGGGCTGATCCATGAATTGGCTCAGCTGGGAAGAACCGAAGAATTCCTTGATGGCGGCGGACACGGGGCGGATATTGATCAGTTCGCCGGGCTTTACGTCGTTGGCGTCCTGAATGGCCATGCGCTCGCGCACCACGCGCTCCAGACGGGAAAGACCGATGCGCACCTGGTTCTGCAGCAGCTCGCCCACGCTGCGCAGACGGCGGTTGCCCAGATGGTCAATATCGTCCGTGGT
>CACXHB010000016.1 GCA_902767315.1 uncultured Eubacteriales bacterium | reverse complement strand
TTAAAGCACTTCGGGCGCCAGCGAGACGATCTTCATGTAGTCCTTCTCGCGGAGCTCGCGCGCCACGGGCCCAAAGATACGGGTGCCCTTGGGCTGCTTGGCGTCGTTGATGATGACGGCAGCGTTGTCGTCAAAACGGATGTAGGTACCGTCCTCGCGGCGGTACTGCTTGCGCGTGCGAACGATGACGGCCTTTACCACGTCGCCCTTCTTCACCTGGCCGCCGGGAGTGGCGGACTTGACGGAAGCGACGATGACGTCACCGATTGCTCCGGTGCGGCGGAAGGAGCCGCCCAGCACGCGGAAGCACATGATTTCCTTCGCGCCGGAATTATCCGCGACCTTCAATCGGGTCTGAGGCTGAATCATAGATGCGTTCCTCCTTCTTGGCTGGTCAAGGCTTACTTCGCCTTTTCAACAATTTCCACAAGGCGCCAATGCTTGTCCTTGGACAGGGGACGAGTCTCCATCACGCGCACGGTATCGCCGATGCCGCATTCGTTGTTCTCGTCGTGGGCCTTGAATTTCGTGGTCTGGTTCATGATCTTGCCGTAGAGCGGGTGCCTCACGCGGGTACGGACTTCCACCACAATGGTCTTGTCCATCTTGTCGGAGACCACAACGCCGGTACGGGTTTTACGATTGCCTCTGTTTTCGGCCATTTTTTGCTGCCTCCTTTTGCGTTATGCCTTCCCGGCCAGCTCGCGCTGACGGATAATGGTCTTCACTCTGGCGATTTCCTTCTTGCACTCGCGGATGGCCGCGGTGTTCTGAAGCTGTCCGGTCGCCAGCTGGAAGCGCAGGTTGAACAGCTCGCTCTTCTTGGCCTTCAGGTCGGTGTCGAGCTCAGCCATGGTCTTCTGCTGAAGGGCATTCAGGTTTTCTCTGGTCTTCACTGCTCTTCACCACCAGTCTCGGTTTCTTTCTTGATGAATTTGGTCGTAATGGGGAGCTTATGTCCGGCGAGGGTCAGGGCTTCGCGGGCCAGATCCTCGGGAATATCGCCCATCTCAAACAGTACGCGGCCGGGCTTGACCACCGCAACCCAGTATTCGGGCGCGCCCTTACCAGAACCCATTCGGGTCTCGGCGGGCTTGGCGGTGATGGGCTTATCGGGGAAGATCTTGATCCAGACCTTACCGCCGCGCTTGGTACGACGGGTCATTGCCTGACGGGCCGCCTCGATCTGGTTGGAAGTGATCCAGCCGGGTTCGGTGGCGACGATACCGTAATCACCATATGCGAGGAAATTGCCGCGCTGGGCCTTTCCCTTCATGCGACCGCGCTGCTGTTTGCGGTGCTTGACTCTTTTGGGCATCAGCATGACTTATTTGCCTCCTTCCATTCTCCTGGGACGACGCTCGTTGCGGGGGCCGGGGAGCTCTTCGTTCTTAACCAGGCCCTTTTTGAGCACCTGTCCTTTGTAGATCCACACCTTTACGCCGATACGGCCATAGGTGGTCTTGGCTTCTGCAAAGCCGTAGTCAATGTTCGCGCGCAGGGTCTGCAGGGGGATGGATCCCTCGTGATAGCCTTCGCTGCGGGCGATGTCGGCGCCGCCCAGACGGCCGGAAACGGCGGTCTTAATGCCCTTGGCTCCGCCCTTCATGGCGCGGCCCAGGCACTGCTTCATGGCGCGACGGAAGGAAACGCGCTTTTCCAGCTGCGCGGCGATGTTCTCGGCCACCAGCTGCGCGTCGGTATCGGGATGCTTGATCTCGATGATGTCCAGGTTGGCGCTCTTGCCCAGGAAGGCTTCGATTTCCTTCTTCAGGGCTTCCACGCCTGCGCCGCCCTTGCCGATGACGATGCCGGGCTTGGCGGTGTAAATGGAGACGTGAACCTTGGAGCCGGTGCGCTGGATGTCAATGCGGGAAATGCTGGCCATGGCGAGCTTTTCCTTCAGCATCTTGCGGAGATTGTAATCCTCGATGAGGTTGTTGGAGAAATCCTTCTTGCCAGCGTACCATTTGGTGCTCCAGTCCAGAATGACACCTACGCGTGCGCCGTGGGGATTAACTTTCTGACCCATTTTCTATCCTCCCTCACTTCTGGTCAAGCACAATGGTGATGTGGCTGGTGTGCTTTTTGATCATGTCTGCGCGGCCGTGGGAACGTGCCCAGTAGCGCTTGAGCGTCGGGCCCTGGTTGGCGTAGCACTCGGCGACGTACAGGGTTTCGCGATCCAGACCGAGGTTGTTTTCGGCGTTGGCGATCGCGGAATTAAGGAGCTTTTCGACCACGGGCGATGCGCTCTTGGGCGTGAACATTACGATTGCCAGTGCATCGTCTACGCGCTTGCCGCGAATCAGATCCAGAACGATCTGCGCTTTGCGAGGCGTCACGCGTACATACTTGGCACAGGCGCGGGGACGCTTGTCGGCATTGGCCTGACGAGCGGCGGCCTTGACTTTCTGACGAGTTGCCATACTTTTTCTCTCCTTTTACTTGCGGCCGGAAGCCTTTTCTCCGGCATGTCCGCGGAAGGTGCGAGTGGGTGCAAATTCGCCGAACTTATGTCCGACCATGTCCTCGGTCACGTAGACCGGCACATGCTTGCGGCCGTCGTGGACGGCAACCGTGTGGCCGATGAAATCCGGGAAGATGGTGGAAGACCGGGACCAGGTCTTGAGAACCTTCTTATCATTGGCCGCGTTGAGCTGCTGCACACGCTTGAGGAGCGCGGCCTCAATGTAGGGGCCCTTTTTGATGGATCTGCTCATGCTTGTTGCCTCCTTTCGGCTTACTTACGCTTGCTGGCGATCATCTTATCGGAATACTTGCGATGCTTGCGGGTCTTGACGCCCTGAGTGGGCTTGCCCCAAGGAGACATGGGAGCAGGCATACCGACGGGGCTCTTACCTTCGCCGCCGCCATGGGGATGGTCAACGGGGTTCATGACCACGCCGCGGACGGTGGGACGGATGCCCATGTGACGGGAACGGCCAGCCTTACCGATGCGCACGTTGGAGTGATCGGTGTTGCCAACCTGGCCGATGGTAGCGCGGGCGTTCATGGAAACCTTGCGCACCTCGCCGGAGGGCAGGCGGATCTGAGCGTAGGCGCCTTCCTTGGCCATTACCTGAGCGGCAGTGCCAGCGGAGCGAACCATCTGGCCGCCGCGGCCAACCTTGAATTCCACGTTGTGGATCAGGGTGCCCAGGGGGATGTCCTTGATGGCCAGGCAGTTGCCGGGCTTGATGTCAGCGGTCTCGCCGCTCATGACGGTGTCGCCCACCTTCAGGCCCAGAGGAGCCAGGATGTAGGCCTTTTCGCCGTCGGCATAATAGAGCAGGGCGATAAAGCAGGTACGGTTGGGATCGTATTCGATGGCCTTCACGGTGGCGGGGATGCCATCCTTGGTGCGGCGGAAATCGATGATACGATACTTGCGACGGGCGCCGCCGCCCTGATGACGGACGGTGATCTTGCCCTGGTTGTTACGGCCGGCACGATGGCGCAGGTCGGTGGTGAGGCTCTTTTCGGGGGCTTTCTTGGTCAGCTCCTCGAAGGTGAGCACCGACATCAGACGCCTGGCGGGAGAAGTCGGCTTATAAACTCTGATACCCATTTTGGTGTTTCCCCTTTCTGAAGTGGCTCCTTATCGGCGAGCCTGCCTTAATTGCCTTTTCGGCTTAGGCCTCTTCGGACATGCCCTCGAAGAACTGGATTCCCTTAGAATCGGCCTTCAGGGTAACGATGGCCTTTTTCCGCTCGGGGCGGCGGCCCATGGTGCGACCCTGGCGCTTTACCTTGCCCTGGACGCGCATGGTGTTGACGGACGCGACTTTCACGCCCTCAAAGAGTTCCTCAACCGCGTGCTTGATCTCGGTCTTGCCCGCGTCCACGGCGACTTCGAAGGTGTACTTCCGGTCGTTCATTTCGGCGTAGGACTTTTCGGTCAGCACGGGGCGCTTGATGATGTCGTATGCGCTCTTCATTCTGCGTAAACCTCCTCGACCGTCTGAACGGCTTCCTTGGCGATAACCACCTTGTTGCTGTTCAGAATATCGGTCACGTTCAGAGAGCCGGTGAAGGTGGTCTTCACGCCGGGGATGTTGCCGCTGGCGCGAACCATCTTCTCGTCGACTTCGTTGGTCACGATCAGGGCCTTCTTGTCGGCGCCCAGGGCCTTGAGCATGGAAACCACGGTCTTGGTCTTGGCGTCGGCAGCGGTCATGTTCTCAACCACTACGAAATCGTTTTCGGCAACCTTGCTGCTCAGGGCGGACTTCATCGCCAGGCGGCGCACCTTGCGGGGCACCTCGATGCGATAATCCCGGGGCTTGGGCGCGAACACGACGCCGCCGTGGGTGAACTGAGGAGCCCGGCGGCCATGATGGCGCGCATTGCCGGTGCCCTTCTGGCGGTAGATCTTCCGGCCGCCGCCGCGAACCTCTTCACGGTTCAGGGTGGACTGAGTGCCCTGGCGCTGCGCGTTCAGATAAGCGCGAACCACGGCATGCATGGCCGGGACATGGGGCTCGACGCCGAAGATTTCGTCGGAAAGAGCGATCTCGCCGACTTCAGCGCCCTGCATGTTAAAAACTTTTACATTAGGCATTGTAGCGTCCTCCTTAAGCCTTGACTGCGTCGCGAACCATCACGAGGCTGCCGTTCGCGCCGGGGATCGCGCCCTTGATCATGATCAGGTTGCGCTCCGCGTCGACCTTGACGATCTCCAGGTTCTGAATGGTGACGCGCTCGCCGCCGTACTGACCGGCCATCTTCTTGTTTTTGAAGACGCGGGAAGGATCGGAGTTGGCGGAGAGGGAGCCCACACCGCGGTGATACTTGGAACCGTGGGCCATGGGGCCGGTGTGCATGTTCCAGCGCTGGATGGTGCCGGTGTAGCCGTGGCCCTTGCTGATGCCGATGGCGTCAACCTTGTCGCCTTCCGCAAAGACGTCGCACTTGATTTCGTCGCCGACTTTGTAGGAAGAAATGTCCTCGAAGCGGAACTCGCGCAGATAGCGGGCGGGAGCCACGCCAGCCTTGGTGAAGTGACCGAGCTCGGGCTTGTTGAGCAGTTTCTTGGCCCTCTGCTCCGAGAGCTCATCGAAACCGACCTGGACAGCTTCGTAACCGTCGGTCTGAGCGGTCTTGACCTGCGTTACCTTGCAGGGGCCCGCTTCGACTACGGTGACCGGCACCAGACGTCCGTCAGCGACGAAGATCTGAGTCATACCGATCTTTTTGCCGAGAATTGCCTTTTTCATCGTTGCACCTCTATTCAATGTATCAGAAAAAGCTATTACAGCTTAATCTCGATTTCAACGCCCGCGGGCAGGTCCAGCTTGGTCAGAGCATCTACCGTGCGGGGAGTGGGCTGCAGGATGTCGATGAGACGCTTGTGGGTTCTCATCTCGAACTGCTCGCGGGAATCCTTGTGCTTATGAGGGGAACGCAGGATGGTCACGATTTCCTTCTCAGTGGGAAGGGGGATCGGGCCGGAGACGCGGCTGCCGGTGCGCTTCGCGGTTTCCACGATGCGGGCGGCGGACTGGTCGATGAGGGTGTGCTCATAAGCTTTGAGCTTGATGCGGATCTTCTGGTTGGCCATTGTTTTTCCTCCTGTCGAACTCGTGCACACGCTGCCGGGCGTGCTCTTTGTTTTTTCATTCGACGGGCGATCCTCGCTCGTCGTCCGATTGGCGGACTGGTCCCCGGAAATTACCGGCGGCGGCCACCGCCGCAACCTCCCGGTTCATCCCTTGCGTGCCATGGGCGCAAATTACCCCCAGCACAACAGTAGTATTATACTACATGTGCCGGGGGTAAATCAAATGTTTTATCTTGATCTTATGTTATTTTTGCGATAATTTCCATTCGCTCATTTCTTTTCCAGGGAATTCTTTTGCCAATCCCCATAAATCTCTCGGGCAATCCTCAAAATTTTCCGCAATCCGTACAGCGCCGCCGCGCCAAAGGCCGTGCCCGCCAGAATGCCCAGAATCAGCGAAAGCGAGCGTCTCTCATAGAAAGCGATCCCCGCCGCCGCAAGCCCCGCCAGTGCGCAGAATGCCATTGCCGCCGTCAGCCAACTTGTCGCCTTCCGCCCGGTGCGCCTGCCGCTCCCCTTCTGAGCTCGCCATTCCGCCAGCGCTTCTTCCACCGCGGCGCATTCTTCCTCCGTCAGCGTCTCCGCCGCTTCCGCCTCCAGCCCCAGGGCAGCGCACACATTGTCCTGTCGCCTGCGCCATTGCCGCCGGGCGCTCTTTTCTCGCATCGCGTCCGTTTCCCGTCTCTGCCGCGCCAGATACGCCTCCACCTGCGCTTTCACAGCTCTCTCCCCCTTCGCCCTTCGTCGCACCCATTTTACCATCCAGAGACTCCTCTGTCAATTTGCATAAAAAAGAACGTCGATTCACACGAATCAACGTTCTGTATGGCGATCCGAAGGGGGCTCGAACCCCTGACCTCCAGCGTGACAGGCTGGCATTCTAACCAACTGAACTACCGGACCACAATCTGGTGGGCCTTCAGGGACTTGAACCCCGGACCGATCGGTTATGAGCCGACTGCTCTGACCAACTGAGCTAAAGGCCCCTGAAGTAATTTTAGAAAAATTGGCGACCTCTACGGGACTCGAACCCGTGTTACCGCCGTGAAAGGGCGGTGTCTTAACCGCTTGACCAAGAGGTCGCGTATCAAATTATGGTCGGGGTGACAGGATTCGAACCTGCGGCCCCATGCTCCCAAAGCACGTGCGCTACCAAACTGCGCCACACCCCGAGGGGAGGCCGTGCCTCACAAGCGACGTATGTTATTATAGCAACTCTCTCCCCGTTTGTCAACTGTTTTTATAAAAAAAGTTTCCAGAAATCCACTCTTTTTTTCACGCCCCACTTGACGGCCGCCTTCCGGGATGCTACAATCCAGGCATCAGAGTATCCCTTCGTCAGAGGAGGCGTCTTTTCCATGGATAAATGGGATCATCGCTTTATGGAAGTGGCCCGTCTGGTGGCCACTTGGGCCAGCTGTTTCCAGCCCGATCGAAAAATCGGCGCGGTGATCGTGCTGGACAAGCGCATCATGACCACCGGCTACAACGGCGCCCCCGCCGGCGTAAAAACCTGCGTGGAACGGGGCGAATGCATGCGCAAAAAGCGCGGCATCCAGTCCGGTACCCGGCACGAGCTCTGCTATGCCATCCACGCGGAGCAGAACGCCATCATTCAGGCCGCGAAGCTGGGCGTGTCCATTGAAGGTGCCACCCTTTACTGCACCCACCAGCCTTGCGTCATCTGCGCCAAGATGATCGTCAATTCCGGCATTCGGCGGGTGGTTTACGAGCAGGGTTATCCGGACGATTTTGCCCTGGAAATGCTGGCGGAAGGCGGCGTCGTTCTGGAACGGTTCCCCGGTGACGGCCCGGCAAACGAAGTTTGACGGGCCCCAGGCGGCGGGAAAGGCGGCGGGCGCAGCCCGCCGCCT
>CACXHB010000015.1 GCA_902767315.1 uncultured Eubacteriales bacterium | reverse complement strand
GTGACGATGGGCTGATTCTCAATGGTTTTCCAAAAACTGTTGGCGTTGAGGAGCGCTTCCCCTGTGATAAGGTGGCTCAATTCGTCCATTTTGAGGTTTTTCAGGCAGGGTCGGCCGTTTTCCCAGGCGAAGCACAGGGCGCAGGGCAAATGGTCGCAGCTTTCCTTGATGGAAACCGGCGAAAGCCGATGTCGGTTTTGTTTCACCAGAAGCGCCGTTACCGCCAGCCCCAGCGCCGTGAGCAGCAGCGCCGCGGCGGTCCAGGGCACGGGGGAGAGCTCGCCGCAGGTGGGCAGATGGGCGAGCACCGCGGTCAGCGGAATGAAGTTCAGCGCGGCCATGGCCAGACAGAGGGCAAAGGCGGCGCGTCGGTGGCAGCGGGCGGCGCTCATGCAGCCGAACAGCCCGGCAACCGTGCCCGTCAGCAGCAGCGTACAGAGAAAGCCTGCATAAAGGGCGCTCATAAGCGGTTACCTCCTTGTGCAAAAGAGAGCGTCGCGCATAGCGAGCCGTCTGTGTCGTCCAGGGTCAGCCGCCCTTTCTGGGCGTATTTTTCCGCGTTGGGCAGTCCCGCCGCGTCCTCCATCATCAGCCGAATGGAAAATTTTTCCCCGCAGTCCACCCGCACCATCAGCGCACTGAGGGAGGGGAGGGCGGATTCGACGCAATCCTCAAAGAAATCGTACGCGGTCTGTATATCGCGGCTGCAGACGCTGCCCGTTCCCTCCAGATGCAGGGCGCAGACAACGCCGTGTTGCGTCAGATACGTCAAGGATTCCCGGACGCAATGGGCCAGCTCCTCCGCCGGCGCCTGCGCGGCTTTTTCACAGATCAGCGCCAGGTTGACCCGCCGTTTGATATACGCCCCCAGAATGCACACGTACGCCAGGTGTTGCGCATCTCCATTTTCCAATAGGCGGCTGATCTGAAGTAGCTGCGGCTGGGTGAGGATCGTCATCGCGTCCATGAGCCGATTCTGTTCTTCAATCTGCGCCCGCTGGCGCTTCAGCTGGTTTTCCGCCTGAATCAGCTCGTTTTCTTCCGCCAGCTGGGCGTTGATTTCCGCCAGCTGCCCTCGAATTCGGTTGATCCGCGAAATGTCTTCGATCCAATAGACCCGCCCGCCCTGCACCGGCGCGCTCTGCAGCCGGGTGTCCGCATCCAGAAAAATGGATTCCCGGGCCGCCGCGCTCAATTGATTTTTCGTGAGCGCAGGCGCGTTTTTCGCCCGGTAAACGGGCTGGCCTTGCCCGTCCACCAGCTGGGCGGCCACGGTGGATTCGGAAAAGAAATGCCGGTAATAGCCGTTGGTGGGCAAAAGGCCGATTTGAAGGCAGCTTTCCCACAGCGCCGCATACGTCAGGCAGAAGCATTCCGGCATTTTGTGAAAGGTATAGATATTGGCAAAACTCAGCGTGCAAAGGGCAAATCCCCCCAGAAACACGCAGGGCGGCGCCCACGCATACCGCCTGCTTTCGGAAACGCGGCATTTGCGGAAAATAATCATCCCGGTGGCCAGCAGAAGCGTTACCATCCATCCCATGGCCAGAAAATACAGCCATCCGTGGGTATAATCCGCCTCCAGCGTCGCCGCGCCCGGCGCGGCCCGGAAGGCCTGATGGTGCACATCGTTGGTCAGCACGCCGCCGATCAGCAGCGCCGCCGGAATCAGCATCCAATACCACCGGCGGTCAAAGGGCCGGTCCTCTCGCCGCCCCAGCTGCAGCGCGGCAAACAGGCTGAACAGCGGCGCGAGCACCTGCGGCACATAATATAGATACCATAGATACCGGGTGACGGTATCGTCGGTGAAAAAGCGATATTTCACCGCCCGCAGAAACAGCCACAGCACGGTCATGGCGCAGCCCATCAGCAGAAATCGCCGGTCGCTGCGGTGCAGAATTCGCCGCGATATGGAAAAGCCCCAGGCCATGGCCAGGCCGATATAAATCAAATTGGTCAGCAGAAAGCAGGCGGCGGAGGGCAGCGGCCCGGTTATCCGGTCGATCTGGCGAAAAACCCCCGCCAGCAGGAAAAGCCCCAGTGCAGCCGAAAATTTTGCGATGAATTTCCCTTTGGCAACGCGCATGCCTTCACCCCCCGTCCGCAGCGTTAAATCACTATTACTATACCATACGGGCGGCGGAAAAGCCAGTGGTTCCAAAGCGAAACGGGCGGCGTTCCGGGGGCGCGATGGACAAAGATACTTTTCATAAAAGCAAATTATATTTATATGGATTTCTACCGTTTATTTGCATATGTTTTTGGGTTTTGTACAAGTTCCCCCATATTCCTGCGCTAGAATGAAGCGATTTCAGGAGAAAGCTGTCTTCATCGCCGGGCGGTGCGCAAGCCGCCAATCGCGATGGAAAAAACATGTTTTACAGGAGAGAGGACAAATGACCGACCGCGAACTGAGAAAACTGAGCCGCGCCGAGCTGCTGGGATTGCTGCTGGAGGAAAGCCGGGAAAACGAGCGCCTTCGGGAGCAGCTGAATCAGGCGAATCAGGCGTTGATCGGCAAAAACATCGCGCTTACCAAGGCCGGATCAATTGCGGAGGCGGCGCTTGCGCTGAATGGCGTGTTCAATGCGGCGGAACAGGCTGCGCAGCAACACTTGGACAACATTCAACGCATCAGCAGCTGGGCGCAGCAGATCCTTTGCCAGCGCATGGAGGACGAGGCGCGGCAGAAGGCTGAGGAGACGCTGACCGAAACCCGGCGGCGCTGCAGCCGGATGGAGGCGGAGGCCCCGGCCAAATGCGAAGAGATGACGGCCTCCGCGCAGCAGCAGTCCTCCGCCTATTGGGAGGATGTGCAGCGGCAGGTGGAAGCCTTTTGCGCCCAGCGGGACGCGCTGCGGGAACTGATTTCTCCCGCGGAGAAGGATAAGGCATGAAAAGCAGGCAATCTGAACCGTTGGAGCGCCCCAGTACGACGCAGCTGGAGGCGGAGCTGGCGCGAGTGAAATACGCCGACCGCTATCGCCGAGTGCTGCGCGGCACCGTCTGCACGCTGATTACCGTGGCGGCCATTGCGATTCTCGTGGCGACCCTGTGGCTGCCGGTTTTGCAGATTTACGGCAATTCCATGACGCCCACCCTGCAAAACGGCGACGTGGTTTTCTCCGTGAAGACCAGCCAGCCCAAAACCGGCGACATCGTGGCCTTCTATTATAATAACAAAATTCTGGTCAAGCGCGTCATCTGCGGCCCCGGCGACTGGATCGACATCGACGAGGACGGCACGGTTTACGTCAATAACGAACCGTTGGACGAGCCGTATCTACAGGAAAAGGCACTTGGCGATTGTAATCTCACCCTGCCGATGCAGGTGCCGGACGGCCGCCTGTTCGTCATGGGCGATCACCGCTCCACCTCCGTGGATTCGCGCAATACGGCGGTGGGCTGCGTGGCCGATGAGCAGATCGTCGGAAAAATCGTCCTGCGCGTCTGGCCGCTGAACCGGCTGGGGGCTATCAGATAAAAAGAGGGATTCCAAAATGAACGATCGCATGATGCAG
The DNA here is from genome assembly GCA_902767315.1 of uncultured Eubacteriales bacterium. GTDB lineage: Bacteria > Bacillota > Clostridia > Christensenellales > Aristaeellaceae > RUG11247. The sequence continues at coordinate 91,531 of CACXHB010000015.1, read as the reverse complement.
GAAGCGGCGGGCTATACCGCCCGCCGGCGCCGCCGCCATCTCTGGCGGAAAATCGTGGGCGTGCTGGCCGCGGTTGCGGTGTTCGGCACCACCTACGCGCTGATTCTGCCGGCAATAACCCTGGAAAAAACCGGCTGTTCGATTCCGGAGCATACCCATACCCAGGCCTGTTGGACCAAGGTGGAGCAGGATGCGCCGCTTACGCCCATCTGCACGCTGGAAAGTCTGAATCTGCACCGGCACACGGCGGACTGCTTTGACGAAGAAGGCAATCCGGTGTGCGGCGAATCCGATTTCGTGGTGCATACGCACGACGATTCCTGTTACGACGCGGAAGGAAAGCTCTGGTGTCCGCTGCCGGAAATTCGGGAACATACCCACAGCGCCGGCTGTTACGCCCCGGCCTAGGAGATGCACGTCCATGACGAAAGCTGTTATTCGCTGGAGCGGGGGAACCTGATCTGCACCGAACCTGAGCAGGCGCCCCACACCCATGACGCGGGCTGTTATGAAGAACACCAGAATCTGGTCTGCGGCCTTCAGGAGTCTGCGGGCCATCAGCATACGGTCGCCTGTTATGACGAAGCGGGGGCGCTGATCTGCGGCATGGAGGAATCCGCGGAGCATCAGCATACCGCCGATTGCTACGAAACCAGTCGGGAACTGGTCTGCGGCCTGTCCGAGCAGGGCCATCAGCACACAGACGCCTGCTATGAACAAATCAGGACACTGACCTGCACCCGGTCGGAGGAGGCCGAGGAGCCGAAGCTCATCTGCAATCGGCCGGAAATCACGCTGCACGAACACACCGCCAGCTGCTACGACCCTTGGGGCGTGCGCATCTGCGGCATGCAGGAGGTGCTGGAGCACGTTCATTCCGAAAGCTGCTTCCAGCCGGCGGAGGAAGAACTCACCTGCGGTCTCGAGGAATCCGCAGAGCATCAGCACGGGCCCATGTGCTATGGAACCTGGGAACTCACCTGCGGTCTCCAGGAGCATTCCCACAGCGAGGACGACCCGGCGGAGGACGCGGAAACCGGCGATTCCGGCGACGCGATTCTGGCTGAAAATTCGCCCGCGCCGGACGACGCGGATGCGGCCGATGCCGACGGGATTGCCAGCGGAAACCTGTGCCTCACCCTGAAATACGGGGATTCCAAGCCCCAGTCCGAGCATCCGGAGGGCGTTTCTTCCGCAGTCACCACCGCGCTCACCGGTTTTATCTGCATCGAGCCTCAGGATCTGACGGAGGATCTCACGGACGTTACGGTCACGCTGACGGTTCCGAAGCAATATGTGCTGCCGAATTCCCTGAATATTCCGGAATTCACCACCAGCTCTACCAGCAAATATGAAATGCTGCCCCTGCGGGAGGAGGGCGAAAACTACGTCATCGGCATTCACTTCAGCGCATACGACAAAACCCAGGCGCTGTCGCTGCCGTTTTTGCTGAACTTTGTCGGAAACACCGTGCCGGAAAATTACGTACTGCCCGTTACCGGAACCATCGCCTATGGCGATACCGTCGCCGAAACGGAGCCCAATCGCTATCGGCCGGAATATCAGCCCTGGGAACTCATTAAATTCGTCAACACCAACAACCTGAAGGCCTTCAGCGGAGACTATGCCGAGGCGGTGGTGACCCCGGTGGAGCCAGACGGTAACCCTTATCTGGACGATCTGACGTATGTGGATTTCCAGTTTCTGGTCAACGCCACGGTATACGGCAGCACGACCTATTATCGAACCACGGAATGCCGCGACGTTTGCAGCCTGACGCTGACGGACACGCTGCCCGTCTACACGGATATCAACGGAAAGGCCTGCGTGGCAAAATTTGATCCGGAAAAGAACCCCACCTGGACGCTGAGCGAAGACGGCCGGACGATTTCCAAAACCTACACCGGGGAAAATTCCCTGAGCATACTCCAGCAGATTCGGGTGGACGCGATCCACCTGCAGTTCCCGGGGCTGCCCTTTACCGTCGGTAAGGACGGCTTCCTCATTGCCGATCTGACCAACAGCGTGCACATGGAAGCGGTTCCCACCCGGGAGGCCGAGGGTGAAACCCATCCCACCGCCGACGATTCCCTGATCTTCCGCCTCACCAATAAAAGCGGCACCGAGGGGCGGTTTACGAAGGGCGCCACCAAGGGCGATATTTACGACGGCAACAGCTACAAGGCCAATGAATATCCCTGGGAACTGCATCTGTACAACGAGAAGCCCCAGCCCCTGGAGCACATCACCATTCAGGACCGCGAGATCATAGAAGACGGCAAAACGGTGGTTGCCGGCCTGGACAAGCGGCTGAAGTTTACCCGCCTGGAATTCCGGTCGGGCGGCGCGGTGCTGCCGGAGGGCGAGACCTACGCCGACGTGGTCGATCACGTTACGGCCTATTACGCCGACGGCGCCACGGCGGATTATACCCTTTCCGCCCCGGACGCTTCAGGAAACTTCAACGTGGTTTTTGACGCGGACAAAATTTGCGAGGGCTACGAGGTGGTTTTCCGGGACGATTACGCCATGGAACTGAACGCTTCCGTCGTGTTCCGCGCCTACACGGTCTATCGCGACCCCCAGAACACCCACGTAGATGAAACGGACGAGACGAAGAACATTTATTCCAACGGCGCGCGCTCGGTCAACTGGCAGACGGACGCCAGCGGAAATCGGACGTATTTCTATCTCTTTGCCGCCGACCGCTACAAAATGCTGCCCTATACCGGGGAGCTGCGCATTCAGAAGACCACCGGCGGAAACAGCGCTACGGGAAATAATACTGTCGGAAGCGAATTTTACTTCGTCTTCAATCTGGCGGGCTCGCTGCTGGAACCGGAGGTCAAGCAGTATGAAAACCTGCGCATCATTGACCTGCTGCCCCCGGAGCTGAGCTATACGCACATCTCTCTTGGCAGGGAGCTGTTCGGAGATTTGAACAAATTCCGGCCGGAGATCATCGAAAATTACCACAATTCCGGCCGGACGGCGCTGATCTTCCCCTTTACGGCGGAGGCGCTGAAGGAATATTGGAAATCGAATTCTACCGCGCCCATTACGATTCACGTAAAGATCAATGGGGACGCAAAGCCCGGCACGGTGCGCAACTATGCCTATGTGGTGGGCGACAATCTGGACGAATACGACCTGCCCACCGGCGGCACGGAGGATATTTACGACCTGAACGACAACGGCCGAACGGACGATAAAATCGCCTACGACTATTCGGACGCGATTATCGTCGCGGCGGAATCTCTCTATGCGGAGAAGTTCATCGCACCCGCTGGCAGTTCGAACTGGACGAAGCAGGGCCTGAATATGAAGGTGGGCTCTCAATTCGATTATCAGCTGAAGGTCACCAACGACATGTCCGGCGAATATACCGGGCTGATCGTCTACGACGCGCTGCCGAATATCGGCGATGAGGACGTGTTCCAATCCGCCATGCGGAAATCGGAATTCCCGGTGCGGCTGCGGGGCGCAATCACGCCGCCTGAGGGGTATCGGGTCTATTACACCACCAGCCCGGCGGCGCTTACAAAGAGCATGGACGAAATGCTGGCCGACGACAGCCTGTGGGTCAGTCAGGTTTCGGATTATTCCCAGGTCACGGCCTTTCAGCTGGTGGCCGAGGAGGGAACCAGGCTGGCTGCCCATTCCAGCTTCACGGTGCGCGTTCCCGTGTGCGTCGTTTCCCAGCTGAGCCAGGAATCCATGGCGATTCTCGCCGGGAAGTCCGTCTCGCATCTGGACGCGTTCAACAATTTCGGCTTCAAAACCGACCAGACCCCCAACGCCATGGAATCCAATACCGTATGGGTGCGCCTTCCCTTTGCGGAATTTTTCCTGAAGAAGGTGGACGCGGAAAACGGAAGCGCTCTGCCCGGGGCCGTGTTTGCGCTGACCGACCAGGAAGGCAACCTGGTGCAAACCCAGACCAGCGACGAATCCGGCGCGGTTCATTTTAGCGACCTTACTCCCGGCCATTATCTCCTTGCGGAAACCCGGGTTCCCTCCGGCTATCGCGACGCACACCTGACCCTTGAGGTGGACATTCAGCAGAATGCCGTCACCCTGGATTACGAGACCACCTTCAGCGGCGCATACGCCGGAAGCGGAACGGCTGACGACCCGCTGGTAATCGAAAACAGGAGCGGCCATGTGCTGCCCCAGACGGGCGGCCCGGGGGTAACGCCCTTCTACGCCGCCGGACTTTTGCTGATCGCCGCCGCGCTGCTGGTGGCCCGCAGGCGCAGAACCGCCGGCCGGTAAACGGGAATATCCATACGCCGGGGAGGGAGTTCCTTCCCGGCTTTCCCGGGCGCTGCGTCGCCTGGAAATCTTTGTTTGAATTTGATTGAGAGGCAGGCCCGCATGAAGAAAAGCCGCATTTCCACGCTTTTGCTGTTCTGCGCACTTCTCGCAGGACTGTCGCTGCTGCTTTATCCCACCCTCAGCGATTACTGGAATTCGCTGCACCAGTCCCGGGCCATTACCCAATATGCCCAGGAGGTCACCGACATGAACGCCCAGCGCTACGCCGCCATGCTGGAATCCGCGCATCAGTACAATCGGGCGCTATTGACCAAGGCCGATCGTTTCGAGATGTCGGAGGCGGAGCAGGCCGAATACGCGGCGCAGCTGGACGTTTCCGGAACCGGAATCATCGGCTATATCGAAATTCCCGAAATCAAATGCTCGCTGCCCATCTATCATGGCGTGGACGAAGCCGTGCTGCAGATTGCCGTCGGCCATATCGCGGGCACGTCCCTGCCCGTGGGCGGAGAGAGCACGCATTGCGTCCTTTCCGGACACCGCGGCCTGCCCAGCGCCCGGCTATTTACCGATCTGGACCGGCTGGAGGAGGGCGATCTGTTCATGATTCGGGTGCTGAACGAAACGCTGACCTACGAAGTGGACCAGATTCGCATCGTGGAGCCCCAGGAAATGGGCGAATTGGAAATCGAGGAAGGCAAGGACTACTGTACGCTGATTACCTGCACCCCCTACGGCGTCAACAGCCATCGCCTGCTGGTGCGGGGGCGTCGGGTAGAAAACCGCCGGGAGGCGGAAAGCGTGCGGGTCACGGCGGACGCCATGCAGATTTCCCCGGAGATCGTCGCGCCGCTGCTGGCCGTTCCGCTGCTGCTGGTTTTCCTGGCCGTCCAGTTCATTCCCAAACGCCGCGGCTGATTTATAAGACAAACACGCGCAGAGAGCCTCCTGCTGCCTCGTCGCAGCGGGAGGTTTTTTATCAAAATTTAAAGATTCAGATATTGACTTAAACCTTAGTTAGGGTGCTATCATAGTTTCAAGAGCGTCTGGAACGATTCAAAAGAAAAACAAAAGGAAGCGATTATTTGAGACGCAGGGAAAACAATCTCGACATGACCACCGGTTCAATTTGGCGAAATATGGTCGCCTTTGCCGTGCCGGTGTTCCTGGGCCAGCTGTTTCAGCAGCTTTACAACACGGCGGACAGCATTATCGTAGGCAATTTTTCCGGCAAGGGCGCGTTGGCGGCCGTTGCCAGCAGCGGCAATTTGATCTTCATGCTGACGGGCTTTTTCATGGGGGTGTCCCTGGGGGCGGGCGTGGTCATCAGTCGCTATTTTGGTGCGAAGGATTATAAGGCCATGGAGGCCGCCGTGCACACTACCATCGCCTTCGGCGCGGTTTGCGGCGTGCTCATGTCCGTTTTGGGCATTTTTCTTGCGCCGCAGATGCTCATCCTCATGAATACCCCGAAGGATGTGCTGCCTCTTTCCACGACCTATTTCCGGCTGTATTTCCTGGGCGCATTCTTTTCGCTGATGTATAACACCTGCATGGGCGTTCTGCGTGCCGTGGGCGACAGCCGCTCGCCCCTTTACTACCTGATTTTTTCCTCGGTGGTGAATGTGATCTTCGATCTGATTTTCGTTGGCCCCCTTCAGATGGGTGTTGCGGGGGCGGCGATTGCCACCGTTATCAGCCAGGCGGTCAGCGCGGCGCTGTGCTTTTTCAAGCTGCTGCGCTCCACCGGGCCGGAACGGGTGGTCTTTCGGCGAATCCGATTCGACCGGCCCATGCTTCGGCAGATTGCCGGCCAGGGAATTCCCTCCGGCGTGCAGAATTCCATTATTTCCATCGCCAACGTGGTGGTGCAGAGCAATATCAACGCCTTTGGGGCCGACGCTATGGCGGGCTGCGGGGCGTACGCCAAGGTGGAGGGCTTTGTTTTCCTGCCCATCACCGCTTTCACGGCGGCGATTACCACCTGCATTGGCCAAAACCTGGGCGCGAAGGAGTATCACAGGGCCCGACGGGCCGCGCGGTTTGGCGTAGGCTGCGCTGCGGCTCTGGCGGAGCTATTGGGCGTGATTCTCTATTTCATCTGTCCCGCCGTGATCCGCATCTTCAACGACGACCCGGCGGTGGTGGCCATCGGCGTTTCGCAAATGCGTACGGAGTGTTTTTTCTTCTTTGCGCTGGCCTTTGCTCATGGCATTTCCGCCGTAATGCGCGGCGCGGGGCGTGCCCGAATGCCCATGTTTACCATGCTGGCCTGCTGGTGCATTCTGCGGGTGACCTATATCACCCTGGCGGTGAAGGCGTTCCCGGTCATTGAGACGATTTTCTGGGCGTACCCCCTCACCTGGGGAGTCAGCTGCGTGGTGTTCCTGACGTATTATCTCAAGGCCGACTGGGTGCATTCTTTCGACAAATAAGGCTGAAATTTTGGCGCAAAGGGCGGCGCGGACTCTTTTTATGTCCGCGTCGCCCTGCTATTTTGGGAAAAACGTTACTGATCCGCGCTTTCGTACATGCGGTCGGTGGCGCCGATTTCCGGCAGCGCCTCGCCGTTCATGGTGACGTTGGCGGTGCAGTTTTCAAAGGAGCAGCCCTCTCCGCGGCCGGCCATCGCCCCGGGAGTGACGGCGGTGATTTCGCCGTTTACGGTGCAGTTTCTGGCCGCGAAGGCGGTCTCTTCGCCGTAATAGTACAATCCGGTGCCCACCAGACCGCCCACGTGGGTGGCTTCGGGCGCGTCGATTTTTGCGTTCACGGTGCAGTTTTCAATGACGCCGGGGTATTGGGTGGTTACGATGCCCTCGGTTTCCGCCGCCACCTGGCCGTTGGTATGGGTGCCCGCATAGCCGCACAGGCCGCCGATGGCGTGGCCGCCTTTGGTGGTGGTGATGGTCACGTCCACGGTGCAGTTGGTGATGGAATCCATCATTTCCAGGCAGCCGCCGATACCACCCAGGCCTACAGGCTCGTTGCCTTCGGCCTTCACGGTGCCCTGAGCGGTGCAGTTGTCGATCACGCCGCCGAAGCCGCCGCCGATGATCAGGCCGCCGCATTGGGCGATGTCGCACTGAACCAGTCCCTCGGAGAAATCGTTATCCCCAATGACGGTGACGTTCACGTTGTCGGCGGTGCAGCCGGACACATTGCCCATGTTGCCGCCGATTACTCCGCCCACGCAGTTGTTGCCCAACACGTCGGCGTTGGTAACGGTGCAGTTTTCCACGTTACCCATGCTGTAGCCCACCAGGGCGGCGATGGCCATGGAAGTGCCCTCGGTGCACTGCACGGAGGCGTTTTCCAGGCAGACGTTTTTGATTTCGCCCGCGTTGAGGCCGAACAGCCCCGCGCCCACGATGAACGCATCGGTTTCGAAGGAAAGGTTGCTCACCTTGTAGCCCTGGCCGTCGAAGGAGCCCAGGAATAGCGTGGTGTGGTTTTCCATGTCGTTCATGTTGCCGATGGGGGACCAGGCCATGCCCGCCAGGTCGATGTCCGCGGTGAGGACGAAGTACTGCCCGGCATAGCCGCCGCAGCTGCCGTCGTTGACGGTGGCGGCCAGGTACGCCAGTTGATCCGCCGTTCCGATCTGCCAGGGATCCGCTTCCGTGCCGCTGCCGCCGGCAAAGGCGGATCCCTCCGCCAGGGAGGTCAGGATCAGGCAGGTCAGCGCCATGGCCAGCACGCACATCAGAGACAGGATTTTTGAAAGCCGTTTCATCTGAAAATCGCTCCTTTAAAATAAGTATCTATGTCAACGCGTTTTGCGTGGACATCTTAGTTAGAAATATCTAACTCATGTTCAAAAGAAAAAGGCATCAGCCCTTTTCCATGCCCAATAGATCCGCCCAGCCCATCCGGAAGAACCGGCGCAGCCGGCGGGCGTAAGCGATAGCGTCTTCCCGGCTCAGGCCGTGACGGATGGTTTCAAAAAGCCCGGAATAATAGGCGCTGGAGAGTATGTGCAGCATCAGTTCGCCGGTCTGGCCCGCAGCCAGCGCCTCCCGACCGGTGCACTGCAGGAAGCGAGAGGTGTATTTCACGTCGATGTCGATCAGGCGATCCATCATCCTGTCGAAGTGATCCGTATCGGAACACCGGGCCAGCAGTCGGAATGCGTCCAGGTGGTCGTAGAAATAGTTCACCATTTCCGCCACCTGTTCGCTGGCGTAATCCAGCGCGTCGCCCTTGGCCTCCGCCAGGCGGTTGTCGAAGGCGGACTGCGCGGACTCGAAGCTTTCAATCAGCCCTTCCACGGCTTCTTCCGTCAGGGCGCGAAACAGGCCGTCCTTGTCGCCATATCGGGTGTAGATGGAACCGGTGCTGGTGCCGGCCTTGGCGGCGATCACCCGCAGGGACGCTTCCTGAAAGCCCATTTCCATAAATTCTTCCCGGGCGCAGCGCAGCAGCTGATCCGATACGCCCTCAATTCGCCTGGCCATGGAAGCACCTCCCGGTTCAAAATACATAACAGTGTTTCATAACGATGTTATGATAATTCCAAACCCCGCTTCTGTCAAGTTTATTTTTTGAAAAGGGCTTGACTCTACATCTATTGTAGAGTTTACTATAGAGGACATAAGAGCGGAAGGGAGCGTGCCATATGGAAAGAAATTATACGGAGGGAAGCGTGCCTAAAAGTATTTTGCGCTTTTCGCTGCCTTATCTTTTGTCGTATTTTCTGCAGACCCTGTACGGCATGGCGGATCTGTTTATCATCGGCCAATATGAAAACGTGGCCGGCACCACGGCGGTGTCCATCGGCAGCCAGGTGATGCACATGCTCACGGTGATGATCGTGGGCCTTGCCATGGGCTCCACGGTGACCATCGCCCAGGCGGTGGGCGGCCGAAACCGCCGGCGAATGGCGGAGAATATCGGCAATACCACCGTGCTGTTTATGGGGCTTTCTGTGGTGCTGACGGCGGTACTGCTTGCGTGCGTGGGTCCCATCGTGGGGGTCATGTCCACGCCGGCGGAGGCCGTGGCGGGGGCCCGGCGGTATCTCACCGTCTGCTTTCTGGGCATTCCCTTTATTACTGCCTATAATATCATCAGCTCCATTTTCCGGGGCATGGGGGATTCCAAAAGCCCCATGCTTTTCATCGCCGTGGCCTGCGCCTGCAATATCGCCCTGGATTATCTGTTCATGGGTGCGCTGCGCCTGGGCCCGGTGGGCGCGGCCCTGGGCACCACCCTTTCTCAGGGAATCAGCGTGGCTTTTTCTCTGGGCATGATTTATCGCCGGCGGCGGGAGATGCAGCTGCAGCGGGGAGATTTCCGCCCGAAGCGGCCCGTCATGGGGCAAATTTTGAAAATTGGCGTGCCTGTGGCTCTGCAGGATGGGCTGATTCAGGTGGCCTTTATCCTGATTACCATCATCGCCAATCGCCGGGGCCTTACCGACGCGGCGGCGGTGGGCATTGTGGAAAAGATCATTTCCTTCCTGTTTCTGGTGCCCTCCTCCATGCTGTCCACGGTTTCGGCCCTGGGGGCCCAGAATATCGGCGCGGGCAAGCCCCAGCGGGCCCTGTCCACGCTGAAATACGCCATCGGAATTGCCCTGGGCTTCGGGCTGGTGATGGGCGTTGCGGTTCAGTGGATCGCGGAGGGCATGGTGGGCCTGTTTACCGCGGACGCGGCGGCCACGGCGGCAGGCGGTCAATATCTCAGGGGCTATATCTGGGATTGCGCCATGGCGGGGGTGCACTTCAGCTGCAGCGGATATTTCTGCGCCTGCGGCCGGTCGGAATTTTCCTTTTTGCATAATATCGTCGCCGTGGCGCTGGTGCGGGTGCCGGGGGCGTATCTGGCCAGCCGGCTGTTCCCGGAGACCCTGTTCCCCATGGGTCTGGCCACGGCCCTGGGCTCGCTGGTGTCGGTGCTGGTGTGCGTGGGGCTGCTGATGTGGATGCGGCGGAAAAGCCGGGAGGCGGCGCTGCATGGATAAGCTGTTGCCCATCGGCGCGGTGGCGAAGCAGTTTCACCTGAGCGTCAGCACCCTGCGGCATTATGAGGATCTGGGGCTGGTGATTCCGGAACGGGTGGATTCGGAAACCGGGTATCGATATTACGGCCCCCGGCAGTTCGAAATCCTGAATACCATTCGCTATCTCCGGGCGCTGGACATGCCCCTTCCGGAAATCGCGGACTTTCTGCGCAACCGGGACGTAGACCGAATGGAGGAAAAGCTGCGCCAGCAGAAGGCCGCCGTGGCAGAAAAGCGCCGGGAGCTGATGCGCATCGAGGCGAAAATCGACCGGCGGCTGCGGCAATTGCAGGAAGCCCAGGACGCGTCCCTGGGGGAAATTCGGCAAAGGCCCATGCCCGAATGCCGCCTGGTGTGGATGCGTCAGGAGCTGCGGCTGCACAGCTTTCTGGACATGGAGCAGTCCATCCGCGCCCTGGACCGGGAGCAGCGGGAAACCGCGATTTTCCTGGGAAAAGTGGGGGTAAGCCTGTCGCCGGAGAAGCTGCAGGCGGGCAGATTCGAGGAATACGACGGTATCTTTCTGGTGCTGGAGGAAGAGGACAGATTCCATGGGAAGATCATCCGAATCCCGGCGGGGGAATGCGTGCAGGTGCGCTTCCGGGGCAGCCACCCTCAGGCACCGGCACAATATCGGAAACTGATGGACTACATGGCCCGGGAGGGCTGGACGGCGGCCGGCTTTTCCCGGGAAATCACGCTGATCGACAACGGCCTTACAGAAGACACGGAGAAATTCGTCACGGAAATCACCATCCCAGTGACGCGCACACGCCCGGCGGAATAGCCGGGTGTTTTGCTATGCGTTTTGCATATGTTCTTAATACGGAAATATAATATTTACAATATAAGAAGGACGTGTTATAATACGCGTAGAAAATGGGAATTTTGAAAGGGGTGGATTCCATGAAGAAGACCTTGGCGTGGGTATGTCTGCTGGCGATATTGTTTTCCATTGGCGCAACATCGGAAAATTTGCTGTTTGACAGCAAAGATTATGAAGGCTCCATAGAAAATAATACACAATTCAGTTTTGCGGTTGCAAACGATAAGGTATATCTGTTTACGTATGGCAATGAAAACGGTGAAGAGCGGAATGGTTATAGCTGTGTGGAATCCCCTTATAATGAGAAAATCGAGCCATATCAATTTTCTCTGGACGTTTTAGGTGAAGCAATCAGTGTCTCCGATGTATATTCCGATGGCGAAAATATCTGGACTTGGGTGAATGGAGAAGATTTCTGCGTATATCAGGCAGTGATCACCGACGAGAAAGTGACTTTTGAAGAAAAGGCGCGGTTTCCGTTCAAAGAAGCTGTCGAAGGCGAGCTTTCGGAGCCCTTTTTTTCAAATCTGATGCCCTTCAACCAGTTCTATCTGGGGCGGACGGAAATATTTGATGATAGCGGTATATATAATATACTGGTTGTATACGATACTGACGAAGAAGAAGCCCGGGTTTATGAAGCCGACGATGAATACCGATTTTTGAATATTGTCGGTATGATGCCGTATACAGACGAAACTGTTTTGCTGGCATCTGCAGTAATGACGGATGAAATGGGTGAACTCGTTTTTTATGAATTGAATCCGGAAGAACATGAGCTGACAGAGTTGGCCGTTGTGTCCCTGAATATGGCCGACGAATCCTTTGGTTATGCATATGACAGAGAAAAATCGGAACTGTATTTCACACAGGAAAGATCGGTTTATCGAATTACCGATATGGATGTGAATTCGATGGAAGTTGTGGCAAATTTACAAATTCAATATACCGGCAGCGCGATGGGACCGATGCGTCAGGGCTTTTTGACCAGTGACGGGCATTATATTACCAGTGATGGGGTGATGCTGTTCTGCTGCAGCCTGACAGGAAGCGAAGAAGTCACTACGGAGAATCAGGAAATCACCGTGTATGGCAGCGCACAGGAATATTTTGATTATGCCGCCAGAAAATTTAGCCAGACCAATCCGGGATCCAGCGTGCGTATTGATCGACGCAGCGAAGTGGAATTTGATCTTACCGGGGCGCTGAACGCGCATTCGGACGATTATGATATCTACATTCTGCAGGTGAATTCCTCTGAATACGGCGCGCTGTATGATCGGGGATTTTTGCGGCCCATGGAAAACGAAGCGATTCAGGATTTCGTGGCGACTTTGTATCCCAATTTCATGGACGCGGTGACGCTGGATGGAAACGTGGTGGCGCTGCCGCTGGAGATGGGATGTTACACCATCGCCTATAACCCCAACGTATTGGAAGAATTGGGCTATACGACGGAGGACCTGCCTGCCAGCTGGCCGGAAATGGTGCGGTTCCTGGCGAATCTGGCGCCCCGGCTGGAGGATACGGATTATACGGCGTTCTGTGCGGACCAGTGGGTTTCGTTTGTCCGCGATGATCTGGCGGAACTGATACTGAGTGCCGCCTGCCAGAAAATTCACGAAACCGGCACGGGCGAATTGAACACGCCGGAAATGGCGGAAATGCTGGATACGCTGGCCGGTATCGACTTTGAAGCCCTGGGAGCGAAGGCCTCAAGAGACGACGAGGGAGACTACAACGACGACATGTATCTGTTCGACACATATGGCAATGTGAACGTGAGCCAGGGTACGACGGAATTTGTGCCGCTGATGCTGAGTCTGGAAGAGGGCGGAGAGCCCATGACCCCCGCGGAGATTACCGTGGCGGTGGTGAATCCCTATTCCCGCAATCCCCAGGCCGCCGAGGAATTCCTGGCGACGCTCATTGACGAACTGCCGGACACCACCCGGGTGAACTTCTGCCGGGATTGGGAAGGCGGCGTGAAGACGGAAAACGCGGATGAACTGATCGCCGACAACGACGCGGAAATCGCCATGATTCAGGAAGGGCTGGATAACGCCAAGGACGAGGACGAAAAGGCGGGCTATCAGCAGCAGCTGGAGGACGCGCAGGCTTCTCGAGACTGGATTATGGAAAAATTCTACTGGGATATTTCCGAAGACGCGGTGAAGCAGTACCAGCAGAACGAACAGTACGTGCTGCCCGCCCGGTATCTGGGGCTGAGCATTTCGGAGGATTTGGGGCCCATTTTGCAGAAATGCATGGAAGGCACCTGTGACGGCGCCACCGCATTGAAGGAAATGGACGGCAAACTGCAGATGATGATGCAGGAAAACCAGTAACACACGCTGCGCCCGCCGGCGCTCTGCGAGAAATCGCGGCGTCGGCGGGCGCTTTTTTGCAAAAAGACGAAATCAGAAGCCGCCGCGGCCCAGCTGCCAGAAGGCCACGGCCCCGGCGGCGGCCACGTTCAGGGAATCCATGCCGTGGGCCATGGGGATGCACACGGTGTAATCGCATTGGGCGATGGTTTCTGCCGCCAGTCCGTTCCCCTCCGTGCCCAGAAACAGGGCCAGCTTCTGTTCGGCCAGCAGGGCGGGGTCGTCAATATTGACGCTGCTTTGGGAAAGGGCCATGGCCGCGGCGGCAAAGCCGTGCCCCTTTAATTCCTCCATGGCGGAATTGGGCCAGGGCTCGCCGCCCAAAACGGCCCAGGAAATGCGGAACACCGCGCCCATGCTCACCCGGGCGGAGCGCCGGTGCAGCGGGTCGCAGCAGGTGGGGGAGAGCAGCACCGCGTCCATGCCCAGCGCCGCGGCGGAACGGAACAGCGCCCCCACGTTGGTGGGGTCCACAATGCCTTCCAGCACGGCCACCCGCCGGGCGGTGGAGAGAATACGCTCCGCCGGAACCGGCGCGGGCCGGCGGAAGGCGCACAGAATCCCCCGGGTCAGCTCGTAGCCGGTGAGGGATTTCAGCACCTCCCGCGGGGCGGTGTAGATCGGCGTTTCGGAAAACCGGGCCATCAGCGCCGGGTGGGAAAGGGCCTGCTTTTTTTCCAGCAGCATGGAAACGGGGGCGCAGCCCGCCTCCAGCGCCGCCTCGATCACGTGGGGGCTTTCCGCCACGAAAAGTGCGTTTTCCGGGCGCTGCCGGCTGCGCATCTGCCGGGTGGTAAGCTGAAAATAGGGGGCCAGTTCCGGGGCGGAAAGGTCTGTGATTTCGATGAAATCCGTCATGGCGTTGATCCCGCGCTTTCGTTGAATTTTGCGTCTTATTTATCATAGTCTTCCCGGGCGGGAATGTCAACGGTTGACAGGGGCGGATTTGGGGGATATAATCGAAGGCAAAGGATGCTATCCGTTGTTTTCAAAGGAGGAATTACCATGGAACGCAAAAATGCGTGGACCACTTATGACGAAAAGGATTTGCAGGCGCTGGAGGACGTGAGCAAGGGCTATCGCGCTTATCTGGACGGCGGAAAAACCGAGCGGGAATGCGTGAAGGAAACGGTGGCGCAGGCCCGGGAAGCCGGATATATCGACCTGGCCGAGGCGGTAGCCGCCGGGAAGAAGCTGAAGGCCGGAGACAAGGTGTATGTCAACTGCATGGGCAAGGCCGTGATGCTGTTCCATCTGGGCAAGGCGCCCCTGGAAAAGGGAATTAACATCGTGGGCGCACACATCGATTCCCCCCGCATCGATATTAAGCAGAATCCCTTCTATGAGGACACCTCCCTGGCCTATGCTGACACCCATTACTATGGCGGCATCAAGAAATTCCACTGGGTGGCCCGGGCCCTGGCCCTCCACGGCGTGGTGGCGAAAAAGGACGGCACGGTGGTGGAAATTGTGATCGGCGAAGCCGAAGACGACCCGGTGGTGGGTATTTCCGATCTGCTGATTCACCTCTCCGGCGAACAGATGGCGAAAAAGGCCGCCGAGGCCATTTCCGGCGAGAATCTGGACATCATCCTGTGCGGCAAGCCCCTGGACGGTGAGGAAAAGGACGCGGTGAAGGCGGGCCTTCTGAAGATTCTGGCGGACAAGTACGGCATCGAGGAAGAGGACATGCTCTCCGCCGAAATCGAAGCCGTGCCCGCGGGCAGGACCCGGGATTTCGGCCTGGATCGCAGCATGCTGCTGGGTTACGGCCACGACGACCGGGTGTGCGCGTATGCCTCTCTGCGGGCCATTCTCTCTTTGGAGGAAGAGCCGGAATACACCTGCTGCTGCCTGCTGGCGGACAAGGAAGAAATCGGCAGCGTGGGCGCTACCGGTATGCAGGCCCATTATTTCGAAAACGCCATGGCGGAACTGGTGAACCTGACGTACGATCAGTACAGTGAACTGACCCTGCGCCGGGCGCTGGCCGCCTGCCGGATGCTTTCCTGCGATGTGAGCGCGGGCTTCGATCCCCTGTACGCCTCCGCCTTTGAAAAGAAGAACGCCGCCATTCTGGGCAACGGCGTGTGCTATAACAAGTTCACCGGCGCTCGGGGCAAGTCCGGCTCCAACGACGCTAACGCCGAATTCATCGGCCGGCTGCGGAAGATCATGGACGATAACGGCGTGAACTGGCAGACCGCCGAGCTGGGCAAGGTGGATGTAGGCGGCGGCGGAACCATCGCGTACATCTGCGCCCTGTATGGCATGGAGGTCATTGACAGCGGCGTGCCGGTGCTGTCCATGCACGCGCCTCAGGAAATCATCAACAAGGCCGACCTGTATGAGGCGGTGAAGGCCTATACCGCCTTCATGCGTCAGGCTGCCCGGGGATAAATTTAAATCAATTTGCGACCGCTTCTCTTCGGAGAGGCGGTTTTTTAATACAAAGTTGCGAAATTAAATTATATGTTGAAAATATGAATTAAATGAGGTATAATTAGCACAACTCAATTTGGAGGAACGAGGAGGACGGAACATGAAGAAATTTGCCCTGTTTCTGGCGCTGATGCTGGCCTTTGCCGCGGTGTGCGCCCCGGCCCTGGCGGAAGGTGAATACATCGAGGCCCCCATGCTGGCGGAACGGGTACAGGCCGGTCAGCTGCCCCCGGTGGAAGAGCGTCTGCCTGAAAATCCCCGGCTGGCCAATGACGACTATCCCGCCGAGCAGCTGGAATACGAAAGCGGCGTTTACGGCGGCACCCTGCGGACGGTTTTTGCCCAGGTGAACTGGAACCCCGACGTGTTCGTGGGCATGACGGAAAACCTGCTGACCATGCAGAGCATGAACTCCGATGTGGTACAGCCCAACCTGGTGGCGGATTATCAGATCAGCGACGACCGCACCACCTACACCTTCACCCTGCGCAAGGGGCTGAAGTGGTCCAACGGCGTGGAAGTGACCATGGACGACGTGGTCTTCACCGTGGAACATTTCATTTTCAACGAAGAACTGACCCCCAGCATCTCCGCCTGGATGACGGTGGACGGCGTTCCCTTTGAATTCAGCGTCATCGACGAGATGACCTTCCAATTGAAGTTCCCCGGTCCCTACGGCGCGCTGTGTGTTTATCTGTCCGCGGCGGGCTTCAATGGCTACGCGGATTTCATCAAGCCGGCCTATTACCTGAAGCCCTTCCACAAGGATTTCGCGGAAGAATGCCATGGTTCTCTGGAAGCGTATTACGAATTCCTTCAGCCCTTTGCCACGGCCATCGGCTATGACGACGTAACGGAAGAGGGCGTCTGGACTTACGTATTCAACCAGATCGACGTGACCACCTGGGAAATCACCGACCCCGTCGATTGCCTGACCACGCAGCAGTTCCCGGGCCTGGTGGAAGAAAACTTCCCCATGCTGTATCCCTGGATCATGGTTTCCAGCGAGAACAACGTGCAGCTGTGGGAGCGCAATCCCTATTATCACAAGGTGGACGCGGACGGAAAGCAGCTGCCCTATATCGATTATATCCAGAACACCCTGGTGGAAGATGTGGAAATGGTGCAGATGAAGGTCATCACCGGCGAAGTGGACTTCCTGCGGGAATCCGCCACCATTGACAACATCTCCCTTTATCGGGAAAACAGCGAGGCGGCCAACATCAATCCCGTGATGTGCATTCAGGGCAACACCCCCACCGACCTGTACCTGAACGTGAACTACGGCCTGAACGCGGACGGCACCGTGAAGGACGACGACGCCAGCCGGGCTTGGCAGGAAGTGATTCAGGATCTGCGTTTCCGTCAGGCCATCGCCATGTCCATCGACGCAGAGGAAATTCTGGACACGGTGTATCACAACCTGGGCGCGGTGCGGGAAGGCACCCTGTGCACCAACGACGTGGAAGCCGCCAACGCGCTGCTGGACGAAATCGGCATGAAGGACGTCGATGGCGATGGTTACCGCGAATCTCCCTCCGGACTGCCCTTTGCCTTCCAGATTTGGAACGCGGCGGAAGCCAGCGACATCGTGCCCACCACGGAACTGTATGTGGAATATCTGGCGGAAATCGGCATTCGCGCCACGGGCTATACCACCGAAAGCACCCTTCTGAACACCTCTATCGCTGCCAACGAAGTGCCCGCCCGCTGCGTGTGGGCCGCCCACAGCATCATCTGGCACTTTGGCGGTTCCTACAGCATCGAGGTCTGGGCGCCCCTGTGGAGCGACTGGTACAACGCCGGCTGCCCTGAGGATGAAGAGGCCGCCAAGACCTATCTGATTCCCGAAAAGGAAGAGGATCGTCAGCTGATTAAGAACATCTTCGGCCTGATGACCAACACGCTGGATCAGGTGTCCGAAGTAGTACGTCCAGATATTCTCAATTACATGGACGAAAACTGCTACATCATCCGGCCCCTGGAATATGTCAACGGCATCGTGGTGCTGAACGCCGATCTGCGCAACGTGCCCACGGACGTGGTAACCCATTCGCTGAATTACTTCCTGGAGGATCTGTATTTCGCGGAGTAACGGCGGAAATCGCATAAAAAGGACCACCGTTGGAACGCCTGTTTCAACGGTGGTCTTCTGAACGGCCGGAAAAATCAGCCGGATTTTTTGAAGTGAAAATTCTGCACCAGGCCGATGAGCTGCCCGGAGAGAATCACGGTCAGCAGGGAATAGCCCAGCCGGCGCAGGGGAATGTAGGTGGCGGAAAACCCCAGCACGATCAGGTCGCTGAGGAGATAAATCCATTGAATTTTCCAGTGGGTCAGGTGAGCAAGGCTCATGGCCAGCGCGTCGTCGCCTCCGGGTGCGCCGCCGATGCGCACGCAGAAGCCCGCCCCCAGCCCCACGAACACGGAGCCCACCACCGCCGCCAGCAGCGGATACTCAGCGATGCCCGGCCAGATGGGCGGAAAACATTCGTACACGGCGTAGGACAGGGAGAAGCCCAGGGTGGAAATGGCGGAATAGGCGATGAAGGTCTTGCCAAGAAGACGCCAGCCCATGAGATAGCAGGCGGCGTTCAGCACCGCGCCGGAGACGGAGGGACTGATGTGAAACCAGTGATCCAAAAGGAGAGTCAGCCCCAGCACGCCGCCCTCGGTAACCCTGGAGAGGGAGTGCACGTTGTACAGGCCGAAGGCCAGAAAGGCGCTGGAGAAAAAGGCGATGAGACAGCTTTTCAGGGAAAGGGACTTTACCAGGTTCCGGAGCAAAATAAAACCTCGCTTCCATAAAATATTTCTACCAGTTTATCATGTTGGCGGTGTTCTGTCAAGCAAATGCAATTTATGCGATATTTCATGCAGAAAGGATGGACAGGATGGATGCTCGGGCATTGGCGATTTTGAAAGAACGTTTTGGCAGAGACAGTGTGATTTCGCTGGCCACGGCGGTGGAGAACGTGCCTTATGTGCGCAGTGTGAACGCCTGTTATTGGGACGGGGCGTTTTATGGGATTACCCATGCCCTTTCCGGAAAGATGCGCCAATTGGCGGAAAATTCCGTGTGCGCGGTTTCGGGGGAATGGTTTTCCGGCCATGGCCGAGGAGAAAACCTGGGCTGGGTAGGCCGGGCGGAAAACGCGGAATGCTTCGGGGCGCTTCGGCGGGCGTTTGCCCAATGGATCGACAACGGACACAACGATTTTTCCGACGAAAACTGCGTGATTCTGCGTATTCGGCTGACGGACGGCGTGCTGTTTTCCATGGGCGCGCGCTATGATCTGGATTTTTCCGAAGAGAAAAGATAACGCGGCGGATGCGCACTGCGGGATTGACAGGGACCCCTTGGCGGAATATACTATGATGTATATTTATACTAAAGGAGCCCCTGCAATGATTCAGAAGAGCATGGCGATTTCTCCGGAGGGAAAATTGCGCTTCGGCGGTGCGGACGTGGAAGCACTGGCCCGGAAATACGGAACGCCCCTGTACATTTTGGACGAAGGACGGCTGGTGGAAAACATGCGCGCCTTTGTCCGGGGCGCGGAAGCGGCCTTTGGAAGGGACACCCTGGTGACCTATGCCAGCAAGGCGATGTGCTTTAAGGCCCTGTATCCCATTTTGGAACGGGAAGGGCTGGGGGCGGATGTGGTCAGCGGCGGCGAGCTTTATACCGCCCGACAGGCGGGATTTCCCATGAATCGGGTGCATTTCCACGGCACTTATAAAGAAGATTGGGAAATCGACATGGCGCTGCAGGCGGGGGTGCACAGCCTGATTGCCGACGGGGAATATGATCTGGAGAACATCGCCCGGCGGGGACGCGTGGCGGGAATCCTCGCGCCGGTGATGCTGCGGATTACCCCGGGCATTGACCCCCATACCTTCGCGGCGGTGAACACCGGCATGGAATGCCAGTTCGGCCGGCCGCTGGAGACGGGTCAGGCCATGGAATTCGTAAAAACGGCGCTGAAGCAGCCGGGGGTGCGGGTGCTGGGGCTCCATTGCCACATCGGTTCGCAGATTTTTGAGGAAGGCCCCTTTGCTCTGGCGGCGGAGAAGATGCTGAATTTCTGCCGGCAGATTTTGGATGAAACCGGCTGGTCCCCGGAATATCTGGCGCTGGGCGGCGGTTTCGGCGTGCGCTACCGGGAAAGCGACCCGGAATGTTCCGTGGAACACATGCTGCGGGGGCTGGGTGAAACAGTAAGGCGGCTTTGCCGGGAAAAGGGCGTCCCGCAGCCCAAGATCATCCTGGAGCCCGGGCGTTCCATTGTGGCGGACGCGGGCATGACTCTTTATACTGCCGGCGCGGTGAAACAGATCGCCGGCGGCCGGAATTATGTGATTGTGAACGGCGGCATGACGGACAATCCCCGTTATGCCCTGTACAAAGCGCCCTATACGGTGTACAACGCAAGCCGCATGACGGGGGAGGATTTGGAAACCTACACCGTGGCTGGGCGCTGCTGCGAAAGCGGTGCGCTGATTCAGGAAAACGTGCGGCTGCCCCGGGTGCAGGGGGGCGATTTCATCGCCGTGGCCTGCACCGGAGCGTATAATTACGCAATGGCCTCCAATTACAACCGGGTGCCCCGGCTGCCGGTGGTGCTGGTGAAGGACGGCGCGGATCGGTTGGCGGTGCGACGGGAGACATTGGAAGATTTGCTGAAATGCGATATATAAAGCAAAGGCGCGGCTTTTCCCAAAAGAGGAGAGGCCGCGCCGGATGTATCAGCGGGTTTTGACAGAAGTCAGTTCCCGATAGGTCAGGCAAATTACCGCCAGAGAGGCGACGAAGGTGAGCGCGTCCGCGGCGGGCATGGAATACAGCACGCCGTCCAGCCCCCATTTCAGGGGCAAAAGCAGCGCCAGCCCCACGCCCAGCGCCACTTCCCGCAGCATGGAAAGCAGCGTGGAGGCCCAGGCCTTGCCCAGAGCCTGCAGATAAATGAAGGCCGCCTTGTTGACGCAGGCCAGGGGCAGCATGCAAAGATACACGCGGAAGGCCCGCAGGGCAAAGGTCGTATAATGCACGCTTTCCCCGGAAGCGCCGAAGACGCCGATCAGCTGCCTGGGGAGAAATTCGACGACGCCCAGCGCACCGAGGCCTACCAGAAATTCCACGGTAAGCAGCCGGGAGAACAGGGCCCTTGCCCGATCTTTGCGGCCCGCGCCCATGTTGTAGCCCACCACGGGAATGCAGCCGGCGGCCAGTCCCACCACGATGGAAATAATGATCTGGAAAAACTTCATGACGATGCCCAGCACGGCCATGGGGATTTGTGTGAATTCCCGTTGCGCAAAAACCGCGTCCAGGGCGCTGTATTTGCGCTCCATGTTATTGATGGCCGCCATGGCCATGACCAGCGAAATCTGCGAAAGAAAGCTGCACATGCCCAGGGGCAGAAACGCCCGAAGCACCGACCAGCAGGGCCGGAAGCTTTTCCGGCAGAGGGAAACGGACTTCATGCGGCAAAGATACCATAGGGCAAGGCCCGCGGTAAGGGCCTGACCCAGCACCGTGGCCACCGCCGCCCCGGTCATGCCCCAATGGAAGCCGAAAATGAACACCGGATCCAGCACCAGGTTCACCGCCGCTCCCGCGAGGGTGGAGATCATGGCAAAGCGCGGGCTGCCGTCGGAGCGGATGATGGGATTCATGGCCTGACCGAACATGTAAAAGGGCAGCCCCAGGGCAATCCAGAAGAAATATTCCCGGGAAAGGGCGAAGGTCTCTTCGTTGACCCGGCCGCCGAACAGGGTCAGAAGCCCGTCGGAAAACAGAAGATACGCCCCTGTGCAGACCAGAGACGCAGCCAGAATCAGCACCACGGCGTTGCCGACACTTTTGTGGGCCTGCTCCCTGCGCCCGCCGCCCAGACACAGGCTGACATAGGCGCAGCAGCCGTCGCCGATCATCACAGAAACGGCCAGAGCCACCACCGTTAGGGGAAAAACCACCGTGTTGGCGGCGTTGCCATAGGAGCCCAGATAGGACGCGTTGGCGATGAAAATCTGGTCCACAATGTTGTAAAGAGCCGCCACCAGCAGGGAAATCATGCAGGGCAGCGCGTATTTTCCCATGAGCTTCCCGATTTTTTCGGTGACCAGGAAGTCGTTTGCCCGGGGAGATTCCATATGAAGCATGCCTTCTTTCCGGAAAGAATTTCGCCAAAAACAAACGGCGCGTAAGTCCATGGGCTTGGACTTACGCGTCGTTTGCTGCTCAGCAATGTTCAGTATATCAGAAATCGGCGATGAATGTAAGTTGAGATTTTGCAAAAATTATTTCTGCAGGTTCAGTTCAAAACGCTCGAAAAAGCCGCAGATCTTTCCGGCGAGATCCCGAACGGGCTGCATATAGATGCGCAGATTGCGGGCGTTTATGCCGATGAACCGCTCCTTGCCGTCTTTCTGCATGGCGTGGAACGCGTCGGCGATTTTTTCCCGGGATTGGGGCGCGCGGCAGTCAAAAAGACTTTTGTCGATGAGGTCGCCGTATCCCCGTTCCACGCAGTAATGATACCGGGCGTAACGGTTCATGTATCGAATGATGAAATCCGAATCAACGTAAACGATGGCATAAGGATGGCTGTCCAGAATGGCCCGAAGCAGCTCCAGTTCAGTCATAAAAATCCCCTCCTGATCCATGATCATACTTTTTTCCAGAAAAAAGCATTTTTCTGCGAGAATGGGGAACGGAAAAGAAAGGGGAAGCGTCAAAGGTTGTATTAACAGAATATTTATGGTATAATTGTGTTGAGGTGAAGGATTTGAAGGCTTTGATTCTGGCCGCTGGATACGCAATGCGGCTCTACCCGCTGACCAAGGACACCCCCAAGGCGCTTCTGCCCATTGGCAGACGGAAGATGATCGATTTTCTGATGGATCAGATTTGCGCCGTGCCGGAGATCGACGAGACGGTGATTGTGACCAACCACCGGTTTGCTTCGCAATTTGAAGCCTGGGCCGCGGAACAGACGAGCAACATGCGCTATACGGTGCTGGACGACGGCACCACCTGCAACGACAACCGCATCGGCGCCATCGGCGATATGCAGTTTGCCATTGAACAGGCGAAGCTGGACGACGATCTGCTGGTGGCGGCGTCGGACAATCTGTTTACCTTTTCTCTGAACGGATTTGTGGATTTCTGGCGGAAAAATCAGTGCGACTGCATCGCCGCCAAGCCGGAGCCGGACGTGGAAACCTGCAAGCGGTTTGCCATTGCTACCCTGGATGAAGACGGCCGGGTGGTGGGCCTGGTGGAAAAGCCCCAGAACCCGCCGGGAGATCTGGCGGTTTACGCCCTGTATCTGTACCGGAGAGATACGCTGCCCCTGATCGGAACGTACCTGAAGGAAGGCAACGAACCGGATTCCCCCGGACATTTCCCGGAATGGCTGTATCGGCGTAAGCCGGTGAAGGCCTATATCTTTGACGGCGAGTGCATTGACATCGGCACCCATGCGACCTACGAGCAGGTCTGCAGGGAATGGGCGAAAAAATAAAATCAGGCGTCCTTGGGCGATTTCTTTCCCGGGGACGCCTTTTTGATGCAAATCTGGGGCGCAAAATTACAGCGAGCGAAGCTCCGGCAGGCGGATCTCTGCCTGGAAATGCCCTTCCGCGTCCGGGCGCAGGGTGTATTCCAGCGCGTCGAAGCCGGGGGTCAGGAAGAAGATAGGCTGCTTTTCGCAGACGCAATCGGTGCGCACCTGCACATTTCGGCTGACGATGGGCAAGACAAACCGTGCGGCAGATGCGCCGTCTCCCACCAGGCGGCCGGAAATGCGCACGCCGCCGGCAGTGAAGCGATATTCCAGGTTCACCGTAACGGGAGCAGGCAGAATCTGCTGCTCCAGAGTCACCAGCGCGGCCCCTACGACCACGCGGATTTCGCCGGAATCTCCGGAAACCTCTATGGAGGCGCGGGTGTCGTAGCACTGGGAGTAGCGCCGGCCGTCCCGAATCAGCTCCACCCGGGGGGTCAGCGTCCGATGACGGGACAGGCGCAGGGTCTGCTGCTGGTTCACAGGCTCTACCAGCCGGTAATCCACCACCGAGGAGACAATCACCGGGCCCACGGCCTTGTGCCACAAAAGAGTCAGCGTACCGCCGGAAGCGTGTCCGGCGGAAAGATCGTAATCATAGCCGGTAATCGTGGCTCGCAGATCGCCCACGGCCAGTTTATAGGTGTCGATTTCCGGATAATAGGAAATGGGCTTTGCAGCATGGTCGGCGGGCAGGGCCGCAGGTTGGGTATACTTTTCAATTCCCGCCTCCAGGGCGCAGGCCAGGGCATTGGCGTGGGTGAAGGTATGGTGGACGCAGGCGGGCTCGCCGTTTTCCGGATAGCGCACGCCGCCGTTCAACAGGCCGTTTTGGGAACAACGTTCCATCAACCGGGCGTTGCGCAGCGCCGCTTCGGCGAAACGGGGATCCCGGTCTGCCAACAGGGCGTAGCCCGCCTGACAGCCGTCGGAGGTGCGGCTGCCGTAATAGGTCCATTTGTTGTTGCGGGAACCGAAGGAATTGTCCCACCCGCCGTCGGGCAGCAGGAAGTCCAGCTGCTTGCGCAGTACCTCCGTCAGGAAGGAAAGGGCGTTTTCGTCTCCCACGGAAACGGCGTATTTGATGAGGGCGGGAATGGACTCCTCCACATTATAGCCGATGTCGATGGGGCGGCAGCGCCGGGGAGTGAAGCTATCCCGGGGCTTGCCTTCGCCAAAGAGCAGGCCGTTTTCCGTGAAATAATTTAGCGCGAAGGCCGCCAGGCGCCGGGCCTTGGCCACGTATTCCGGTCTGTTCAGGAAGCGCCCCGTCAGGGCCATGGCACAGGCGTTGGTGGCCACATAATTGATGTTGGTTTTGGAATGCTCGTCCAGGTTGCGGTACAGCCAGTCTGCCATGCGCGTAAGCTTTGCACGCCACTTTTCCCGGGTGGGAAGATCCAGCAGATCCCCGTGGCGCTCCAGCGCTTCGCACACGGCTACCGCCGCGAACACCGTAATATAGCGCCAATCGGACATGGCGTCGTTGTACACGCCCCCGTCGTCGCAGGTCATGTTCCGGTCATGCCAGTCGAAAACCGCCTTGGCGGCCTCGATGTAGCGGTTTTCCCCGGTGCGCCGGGCCACGTATAGCAGGGGATAGACCGCGTCCTGGCAGCGGCCGTGGGGAAATTTGCAGGCGGGACAGAGAAACGCGCCGTCAAAGGCGGGGCCCAGGTCGTGGGCCTGGCAGGCGATCAGCGCGTCGCACCACTTCTGAAGCAGCGAAAAATAGACGGTCTGCATCGGATCATCACTCCCTTTTGCACAATTGGGATGGGAAAAGTATACCGCTGAAATTTTGCTTTGTCAACGCGGCGGTTAACGACAGCTTAGCATAAATATGCAGAAAACGCCCCTTGACAGGGGGAGAGGCCGGGGATATAATAAAACAAAATTGAATCGCTTGGATAGAGGCGCGAGGTTCATCAGTACTTCCGGGGAAAACAGGCAACGGGCCGGAAGGAAAGGGGACATCGCCGAAGCGTCCGGGGAGTGCCTGATGCCCGGATGGCTGGGTCGCCGTGAAATACGCGGCGGACTGTCACAAGAATTTTTTGTGAAGCGCTATCAAGGGCCGATACGGACGCTGGCGAATTTTTCGCAGCTGCTTTTTCCGTTCTCCGCGAACCGCTTGACAAGAGCGGTTCGATTTTTTATCCGGCAATTCCGAAAAATCGGAAGCCGAGAAAAGAAAGGCGGAAAGAACCATGAAGAGACTGCTTGCTGCGATGATGACTGTAACGATGCTGATCTGCCTGTGCCAGGGCGCTTTTGCGGAATCCGGCGTGGAAGACGGCGTGCTGACCGTGGCCATGGAGTGCAATTATGCGCCCTACAACTGGTCTCAGGCGGACGATTCCAACGGCGCTGTGCCCATTCGGGACAGCAGCGAATACGCCAACGGCTACGACGTGATGATGGCCAAGAAGATTTGCGAAGCCAACGGCTGGGAACTGGAAATCGTGCGGCTGGACTGGGATTCCCTGGTGCCCGCCGTGCAGAGCGGCGCCGTGGACGCGGTAATCGCCGGTCAGTCCATGACGGCGGCCCGGGCGGAAATGGTGGATTTCGCCGGCCCGTATCTCTACGCCAGCATCGTCTGCCTGGCCCGGAAGGACACGCCTCAGGCCCAGGCCCAGGGCATTTCCCAATTGGAAGGCTATTGCACCAGCCAGCTGGGCACCATCTGGTATGAAATCTGCCTGCCGCAGATTCCCGGGGCTTCCATTCAGCCCGCCGCGGAATCCGCTCCCGCCATGCTGATGGCTCTGGAAACCAGCGCGGTGGATTTCATCTGCACCGACATGCCCACGGCTCAGGGTGCGCTGATCGCCTATCCCGACCTGGTGCTGCTGGACTTCACCGGCACGGAGGATAATTTCCAGGTGTCCGATGAAGAAGTGAACATCGGTATCTCCATGCGCAAGGGCAACACCGAACTGAAGGCCGCCATCGACGGTGTGCTTTCCGGCATGACCGCCCAGGATTTCAACGACATGATGGCCCAGGCGACGGCTATTCAGCCCATTCAGTAACGCCGCGGCCCGCAGGAAGGAAGAAATACCATGGAAAAACTGAGCATGCTCTTTGACGACGTCGCCCTGCTTTGGGAAAAGTACGCGTCTTCCTATCTCACGGGCATGGGCCGCACGCTGCTGCTGGCGGTGATCGCTACCCTGGCGGGCTGCGTCATCGGCTTTGCCTGCGGCGTGGTGCAGACCATTCCCTGTTCGAAAAACGATTTCTTCCTGAAGCGGGTGCTGCTGGGCCTGGTGCGGGGAATCCTCAGGGCCTATATCGAAATTTTCCGGGGCACGCCCATGATCCTTCAGGCGGTGTTCATCTATTTCGGCCTGCCGTATTTCACCAACAACGCCATGCAATTCCGGAATCTCTGGGCGGTGTCCATTCTGGTGGTTTCCATCAATACCGGCGCGTATATGGCGGAATCCGTCCGCGGCGGCATCCTCTCCATTGATCGGGGGCAGACCGAGGGCGCGAAGGCCATTGGCATGACCCATGTGCAGACCATGACCAGCGTCATTCTGCCCCAGGCCCTGCGGAATATCCTGCCGCAGATTGGCAATAACTTCATCATCAACGTCAAGGATACCTCCGTCATGTTCATTATCGGCTTTACGGATTTCTTCTCCGTGCACAAGGCGGTGGTGGGAGCTACCTACCGGTATTTCCCCTCGGCGGCCATTGAAATGGCGGGGTATCTGACCATGACGCTGGTAGCCTCGCTGCTGCTGCGGTGGCTGGAAAAGCGGCTGGAGGGCAGCGGCAATTACGAACTGGTACAGACCGATCCGCTGATTACCACGGCGGGCACTTACAATTACCCCGGAAAGGGCAGTCCCTTTGACGAAAGCAGCCGGGAGCACCGGGAAACGATGGAAAAGGAGGAGGAAGCATGAATCAGCCGATTTTGCAGGTGCAGCATCTTTCCAAGTCCTTTGGACGCAGGGAAATTTTGCGGGACATTGATTTCTCCGTCTTTCCCGGCGACGTGATTTCCATCATCGGGGCCTCCGGTTCCGGCAAGAGCACCCTGCTTCGGTGCATCAATCTGCTGGAAACCCCCACCGGCGGAAAGATTACGTTCCACGGTCAGGATCAGACCCTGCGGGGAACCAGCGCCGCCGCGTATCGGGCCAAGGTGGGCATGGTGTTCCAGTCCTTCAATCTGTTTAACAACATGACCGTGCTGGAAAACTGCATGGTGGGCCAGGTGAAGGTGTTGAAGCGGAAAAGAGACGTCGCCCGGGAAAAGGCGCTGCATTTTCTGGAACAGGTGGGCATGGCCCCTTATGTGAACGCCCGACCCCAGCAGATTTCCGGCGGACAGAAGCAGCGGGTGGCAATCGCCCGGGCCCTGGCCATGGAGCCGGAGATTCTGCTGTTCGACGAACCCACCAGCGCACTGGATCCGGAAATGGTGGGCGAGGTGCTTTCCGTCATGCGGAAGCTGGCCCGGGAGGGCATGACCATGCTGGTGGTAACCCATGAAATGGCCTTCGCCCGGGACGTGAGCAACCGGGTGGTGTTCATGAATCAGGGAGTCATCGGCGAAGAAGCGCCGCCACAGGAGCTCTTTACCAACCCGAAGCATCCCGAAACCCGGGATTTCCTCAGCCGGTTTATGGCGGGCTAAACGCAAAAATGCCGTCCGTTTTTCTGATAAGAGAAAGACGGACGACATTTTTTATGGGATTTATGGAAGGGGCGGATATTGCTTTTCCGGCAACGACAGCCGGGTTTTCAGATACGCCCGGAAGAACCGGGCGGCTTCCGGCCAGTCGGGATGCCCCGCCAGCTTTTCG
Source organism: uncultured Eubacteriales bacterium (assembly GCA_902767315.1). Lineage (GTDB taxonomy): Bacteria > Bacillota > Clostridia > Christensenellales > Aristaeellaceae > RUG11247. The sequence goes on along the minus strand of CACXHB010000015.1, from coordinate 63,194 downwards.
AAGGCGTCAAACTTCGTGGCGGGCAGGCGATAGAGAATCCGCCGGGCCCCATAAGAGATGGCGGGGGAGGCGGGGGCGCACCAGACGCAGGCCGCGCCGCCCATGGCGGCGGAAAACCGGGCCTCGCCTTCCAGAGGCTGACCGCACTTGACGCAGGAATCTACCCGGGGCGAAAGCCCCTCCAGCGCCATAAGATGGGCCTCAAAGGCGAAGGTAATCAGCGCCGGCGGCAGTTCCGAAAAATTCAGATACGCCAGCGCCCGCAGGGAAAGGGGGAAAATCTCCTCCGCCGGCAGATCGGGCTGCACCAGCGCGTCCAGCAGCCGAAGCCAGTAGACCCCGTGCACCAGCCGGTCGTAATCCTGCCGCAGGGCGAAAAAGCTCTCGCTGATCTGACACTGTTCGATGCTGTAGCGGCCGTTGCGCTCGAAGAGGGTGTATTCCCCGGAGGTAAACAGCTCGGCAGCATTGACGATGGGGGATTTCAGCCGCCGACAGCCCCGGGCTACGGCTTCGATTTTGCCATATTTGGGGGTAATCAGGGTGACCATGCGGTTGGAATCCCCATAATCCGCGTGGCGAATCACCAGCGCGCCGGTAACGATGCGCATGGGTTATTCGTCCGCGTAGCCCAGGGTGCGCAGATCAGAAGCCCGATCCCGCCAGCCCTCCCGCACCTTGACCCACAGCCGCAGATCCACCTTCGCGCCCATGAGCTTTTCGATATCGATGCGGGCCTCGGTGCCGATTTTCTTCAACATGGCGCCCTGTTTGCCGATGATGATGGATTTATGGGAGGCGCGGTCGCAATATACGTCCGCGTGCATTTCGTACAGACCTTCCCGCACCTTGGCGATTTTCAGCATGTCCACGCCGATGCCGTGGGGCACCTCGTCCCGCAGGTTGTTCAGGGCCTTTTCCCGAATGATCTCCGCGCAGAGAATGCGCTCGGGCTGGTCGGTCATCATGTCGTCGGGGAAGTACTTGGGCCCCTGAGGCATTGCGCCGGAAATCAGCTCCAGCAGGGTGTCCATATTGTCCCCCCGCCGGGCGGAAACGGTGACGATCTGGTCAAAGCCGCAGTCGTTCAATTTTGCCAACTGGGGCATGAGCTTTTCGGGATTGGCGATGTCGATTTTGTTCACCGCCAGGAACTTGGGACACTTCATCTGCGCCAGTTCCGCCAGAATCTGCCGGTCGTGATCGCCGATGAAGGTGCCGTCCACCACGGCCAGCACCGCGTCCACGCCTTCCTTTGCGTCCTCGGCGGTCTTCATCATGTATTCGCCCAGGCGGGTGCGGGGCTTATGCAGGCCGGGGGTATCCACAAAGACGATCTGCCAGTCCTTGCGGGTGGCCACGCCCAGCAGTTTGGAGCGGGTGGTCTGGGGGTGATTGGACACGATGGCGACCTTTTCGCCGATAAAATAGTTCATGATGCTGGACTTGCCTACGTTGGGCCGGCCCAGGATGGCTACAAAGCCGCTTCTGAATTCGGACATGTTTTTATCTCCTGTTCAAAAATCAAAGGGATATGCCCAGGTCTTCCGGGCCGAAGGATTCGGGCAGCAATTCCGAAAGGGAGCGCACCTGCAGGTTTTGCCCCTCGGGGTCGCCCACGATCACCCGCAACTTGCCGCCGCCGAATTCGTTGAGTACCTGCCGGCAGATGCCGCAGGGCCAGGCATACCCGGCGGAGCCCACGATGGCAATGGCGGTAAAGCGCCGGGCGCCGTTGATGACGGCGTTGCTGGCGGCGCAGCGCTCCGCGCAGATGGTGGCGCCATAGGATGCGTTTTCAAAATTGCAGCCCTGGAAGGTACGCCCGTCCTCCGTGAGAATGCACGCGCCCACCTGGAATTTGGAATATGGGGAATAGGAGCGTTCCCGGGCTTCCAGGGCCAGCTCCATCAGCCGCTGATCTGTCATGGTATCATCCTTCCATAATTGCACTTGGCGCATGGCGATTTTCTCCATTTCGCGCATTTTGGCCTTGTCCTCGTCGGTCATGTGGTCGTAACCCATGAGATGAAAGGCGGAATGGGCGGTGAGATAGCCCAATTCCCGGCGCAGGGAATGTCCGTATTCCGCCGCCTGGGCCTGAGCCCGGGGCAGGGAGATCACGCAATCCCCCAAATAAACCATGCCGCTATCCGGGTCGTATTCCCGCTTCAGCAGCCGGGGACAATCCCGGGCGGTTTTGCCGGCGGGGTAATTGATTTCCGGATAAGACAGAACGTCCGTGGGCCGGTCTACCTTGCGGGTTTTCCGGTTCAGGCGGTGAATGGTTTCCTCGTCCACAATGCGCACGGAGAAAAGCGCCTCGTCAATGCCCTCCGCCTGAAAGCAGGCCCGGGACACGTCGTCCAGCAGCTGCTGCAGGCCTTCGGGAATGGACGGCACTTCAGGATACAATACTACGGCCATGATCTGCTCCTTATGCTTCCTTGTCGCCGTCCTTTTCCGGGGCCTCCGGCAGAGGCTCTACCCGGGGCGGCAGCTTTACGTCGGGATATTCGATGCGCTCATGGAAAACGCCGGTGAGCACGGTGTAAAAGGCGTTGCAAATGGTGTCCAGATCCCGGAACGTCAACTGAGAACGGTCCAGCTGGCCGTCGGTGAGCTTGTCCCGCACCAGCTTGCGCACCAGCTGTTCGATCTTCTGGGGATCGTGAGAGGGCATGGAGCGAGTGGCTGCCTCGATGATGTCCGCCAGCATGACGATGGCGGCTTCCCTTCCGGCGGGACGGGGGCCCTCGTAACGGAAGGTGGAAATGTCCACGTCGTCGCCGTAGAGCTTTTTGGCCTTATCGTAGAAATACAACACCGGCGAATCCCCGTGATGGGATTTGATAATATCGATGATTTCGCAGGGCAGGTGTTCCTTCTGGGCCATCTGCGCGCCGTCCCGGGTGTGGGCGGTGAGAATGGCGGTGGAAACCCGGGGATCCGTGCGGTCGTGGGGGTTGTCGCCGATCTGATTTTCCTTGAAGTACATGGGCCGCTTCAATTTGCCCACGTCGTGGTAATACGCGCCCACCCGGGCCAGCAGGGCGTTGGCGCCGATGGCGTTGGCCGCCGCGTCCGCCAGGTTGGCCACGATGATGGAATGGTGATAGGTGCCCGGCGCTTCCAGCAGAAGCCGGTGCAGCAGGGGCTGGTTGGGGTTGGAAAGCTCCAGAAGTTTTGCGTTGGTCACCAGGTTGAACAGCCACTCCATCAGCGGCTGCAGCCCCAGGCAGATCACCGCGCTGAGGATGCCGCCGGCGGAGGCCCAGGCCGCGTTGATGAGCACGGAGGACATGCTGGCGGAGTTAATCATGCCGATGGCCAGGGTGGTGATGAAATTGGAGAAGCCCGCCACCACGCCGGCCAGCAGCATGGAGGTGCGCTGCACGTGATGGGTGACCACCGTGACGACAAAGGGCCCGCATACCAGGGCCATGACCATGGTGGAGAAGGTGGCCACGGATAGTACCCCCGTGGAAGCGGAGGCAAACAGCGAGGCCACAAACCCCAGCATGAAATTCACAAACAGCGCCAGCCGGGGCTCCAGCAGCGTGGCGGTGAGCATCAGCCCCAGGGCCACGGGCATCAGGTAGGTATTCAGGCTGCGGGCGATGACACTGATGCACAGAACCAGCAGGATAATCAGCGACAGCAGCAGCAGCTTTCTCGGCTCCCGCAGCAGCGCGGGCAGATACAGATACAGATACAGTCCCAGCGCGGCCAACACCAGCAGCACGATCAGGGCAATGCCCAAAAACAGCATCAGGTCGAAATTCGCGTCCTTAATCAGGCCCAGGTTCGAAAGAATCTGATACTTGGCTTCGGTAACGATGTCGCCTTCCCGCACCACTGCCTCGCCCTTGATGCACATTTGGGGCTCGATGAGATCCCGGGCCCGCTGGCGGTTCAGTTCGGTGGTTTCTTCGTCGATGAGCATATTGGGGCGCAGGGTGGCCCGGGTCACTGCCACGGTGGCGGATACCAGGTTGGGGTCGTACCCCTCCGCCATCAGATCCCGGGAAACTTTGGAAAGGGCGGCGCCCTCCTGGCCCTCGGGTAGGGTGGAGGCCAGGGTCTCCCGAATGAGGGTGCGGGCTTCATTGAAGACGGCTTCTATGGTGTCGGAACCGGCGGTGCAGACGGCTTCCACGTCCGAACGGGTGAGGGTGACGCCGGTTTTTACGGCGATTTCCTCCAGCCGCTGGTCGCTGATGTTGTCAAAGTCCGTCAGCCCCTCCTCCCGCAGGGAGATCAGGGCGCTGTAACAGCCGTTGAAATCCGTGATGACCTGGTTTACAACAGTGCTGTCAATGCTGCCGTAGGAATAATCCACGGCGGCGGCGGCTTCGTCCTTCAGCTTTTGCGTGGTAACGGTATCCTCCACGTCCTTGGTGGCGAAGATCGTCACCGGCGCGGGATGCCCCGTCTGAATGTCATAGCGTTCCGGCGTGGCTACGGCAGAAAGCAGGATAAACATCAGGGCATACAGCGCCGCGGCGATGAGCGCCGGTCGGAGCCAGGCGGTTTTGGTTACCCGGGAAACCCATTTGCGCATGGTATCAGCCTACCTTCTGTGGGTCGGATCGGTGCGAAGGAAGCGGCCGCTTCTGGCGTTGGCGGCGTTCTGTTCCTTCACGGAAGCGTATTTTTCATAGGCGCGCACGATGTTCTGCACCAGTTCGTGGCGCACCACGTCCTTGTGGGAAAGGTTCACGATGCCGATATCCGGCACGTTGCGCAGCACCTCGATGGCCTCGGTCAGGCCGGATTTTTTGCCGCCGGGCAAATCGATCTGGGTCACGTCGCCGGTGATGACCATGCGGGAGCCCATGCCCATGCGGGTCAGAAACATCTTCATCTGCTCGGAGGTGGTGTTCTGAGCCTCGTCCAGAATGATGAAGGCGTCGTTCAGGGTACGGCCGCGCATGTAGGCCAGGGGCGCCACCTCGATGGCCTGGCGTTCCACCAGCCGCTGATAGGCCTCCACCCCCAGCATTTCGTGAAGCGCGTCGTACAAAGGCCGCAGATAGGGGTCTACCTTCTGCGCCAGGTCGCCGGGGAGAAAGCCCAGCTTTTCGCCGGCTTCCACCGCAGGACGGGTGAGGATGATCTTCTCGATTTCCTTATTTTTGAAGGCTACCACGGCCATGGCGATGGCCAGATAGGTCTTGCCGGTGCCGGCGGGGCCCACGGCGAAGGTGCAGGTGTTTTTCTTGATGGTATCGATGTACTGCTTCTGACCCAGGGTTTTGCACTTTACCGGGCGGCCCCGGTAGGTGATGGCGATTACGTCCCGCATGATTTCGCCAATGCGGTCCGCCTTGCCCTCGGAAGCCAGCTCGATGGCATAGCGAATGCGGGTGCGGTCTACGGCTTCGCCCCGGAGAATGATTTCCCGCAATTTCTCCAGGGTCATCACCGCCAGATCCACCTTTTCCGCCGGGCCGGTGATGGTGACTTCTCCGGCGTTGGCGAAAATTTCTACGCCCAGTTCGTCCCGGAAGAGGGGAATGTTCTCCTCCCGGAAGCCGAACAGCCCGATGAACTGTTCCGAATTATCCACGTTCAAGCGACGCGTGGTCATCTGATTTCCTTCCAAAATGACTGTTCCTCCAAATTGCCGCGGGAAACGGCGATTTCCGCCGAAACTTCCAGCACCGCCCGCGCTCGAATACTCTCCTCTATTATCATACTGAAATCTGTCCATTTGTCAATGATTTCAGCGTTTTCCAGGGCGGCGGATTCCATTTCTCCCTGGCATTGGGCCAGAAGGGCGTCCGCCAGAGATGCCCTCAGGGCCTGGGGGTCCTCCGCCACGGTTTCCCACCGGTATTCCTTCTGATGGGTGCGCAGAATGTGCAGCGGCAGAAACAGCCCGCCCACGTCCAGCTCTTCCTGGCTCTGGATGGAAAGGGGAAAATCCTCTCCCTGCGTCAGCGGCGCCTCCAGCCCCATAAGCTTCAGACAGGTAGAGGTGCTTTCCCGGCCGGTGTAGCGCATTTCCCGGCGGCACAGGGGAGCCTCCCCCTGGGCGGTGAACCAGATGCGGGCCGTCACGCTGCCCAGGGCGGCCACCCCCCGGGTCTCTTCCTTTGAAACCCGTTCGCTGCCGGAAATGAGCACCTGTCCCCGGCGCACGGTGTCGCCGGGCTTGACCAGGGCGGTGCCGGATTTTACGTTGACGGAGAGCACCACGCCGTCCCGGGCGGCCACCAGATCTCTGGGCGCGTCCAACGCGTACAGCTGGGGCGGGGCCGATTCGCCCGCCACCTCCGCCACCACCCAGGCCCCCTTTCGGACCACCGAGGCGTAGGCGCAGCCGGGCAGGGCGCACAGTTGATATTCTGCCAGAGACGTGTCAATGCCTGGGCCGTAGGCTCCCACGAACACCCCGGCTTCGGCCAGGGCTTCCTGCACGCCGGCGGGAAGGGGTGCGTTGCCCACGGTGCGCACGTCGATTTTCCACACCCGGCTGAGGAACAGTGCGCTGAGCACCGCCGCCGTGAGGAAGGCCGCGGGCAGAGTGCAGCGCCGTTTGGCCCAATTTGCCAGCGCAGCGGGGCCTCTGCGGCCGCAGATTTCCCATTTCAGGCGGTATTTTTCCGCCAGAGCGGTCAGTCTTTTGGCGTTTCGCATGGACGCATCGATTTCCAGACAGCGCCGGTTGATTCGCCGCACCCGGGCCATAAAAACGCACTCCTGCAAGGCGCGGTTGAGAAAGCGTTCGCCCATGAGTCCGTAGATTCGCATTCGTACCCGGTCAGCCATGGACAGCGCCTCCCTCCGGCATGGAAACGCTGTCGATACGCCCGACCACCATCAGGCATTCCGGGCGCACCTGAGCAAGGCACATCTCCGACCCGTCGAGCACGATCTCTCCCTGATGGGAAGAAAGGCGGATTTTTTCCGGGGAAAATTCCACAATGTCCCGATAATTTTCGATCAGCGCCCGGCAGTGCCCTTCCAGGGTGGCCCGGGGCGGACAGGAGACTTCCTCCAGCCAGGTCAGCGCGGGAATGTCCCGAAGCCGGCCGGCGCGAAAACGGCGTTTTTTCAAGCATATCACCCGCCAATAGCTTATGCGGGCGGGGAGCGGCGCATCAGTCCAAAACAAAACGCCGTCATCGTTTACAAATCGGACATATCCCGGCAAAAATTTCAGGATATACTTTATTCATCGGCAGGGAAGAAGAATCCTCCGTTTACATAGAGCTTCATGGAAAAACTTTCTCCTTCAGAGGTCCCGGGGCAAACCCCTCCGCCCCGGGGCTTCCGTCTGTTTCCCGAAAGAAAACGGACGAACCTGCCGATAGCCCGGCCATACGCGTATGACCGGGCCTTTTTGCGGAATTTTATCGGTCGGCAATGCGGAAGATTCGCTCGATGGCTGCGTCGTCCAGCTTCTGGAACTGGCCCACGGTGCCGTCGGGAGAACGGCGCACCCGGCGGGTCAGTTCGGGAATGTCCTCGGTGCGGGCGCCCAGTTCCTTCATGGTGATGGGCATGCCGATTTCCTTCAGGAAACCTTCGTAGGCCTCGATGCCCCGCAGGGCGGTTTCGGCGGGATTTTCGAAATTCATCTCGCAATGCCAGATGCGCACGGCGAACTGGGCCAGCCGCATGATATTATGGCCGGTTTCCAGATGATAGCGCATCCAGGCGGGGAAGATCACCGCCAGGCCCGCGCCGTGAGCCACGTCGTACATGGCGGAAAGCTCGTGCTCAATGCGATGGCTGGCGAAGTCTCCCAGGCGGCCCACGCCCACGGTGTCGTTATGGGCGATGGTGCCCGCCCACATGAGGTTGGCCCGGGCTTCGTAATTCCTGGGGTCCTTCATGGCGATGCGGGCGGCGCGAATGACGGTGGAGATCACGGCCTCGCACAGCCGGTCGGTCACGTCCACTTCCGTTTCGTTGGTGAAATAACGCTCCATGGCGTGGGCCATGATGTCCGTCGCGCCGCAGGCGGTCTGATAGGGGGGCAGGGTCATGGTCAGTTCCGGATCCATGATGGCCAGCACCGGGCGGTTCAGCTGGTGGTTCAGGCCCACCTTCTCCCTGGTGTCTTCCCGGGTGATGACGGCGCTGTTGGAGGATTCGCTGCCGGTGGCGGCCAGGGTCAGCACCGAGCCCACGGGAATGCGGGCCGCGGGTGCGGCCTTGCCGGTCCAAAGATCCCAGAAATCTCCCTCATAGGGAATGCCCAGGGCGATGGCCTTGGCGCTGTCCAGGGCGGAACCGCCGCCTACGGCCAGAATGAAATCCACGCCCTCCCGGCGGCCCAATTCGATGCCTTCATAGACCAGAGAGGCCCGGGGATTGGGCTTTACGCCGCCCAGGGAAACGTGGGCAATGCCCTCGGCGTCCAGCGCGTCGGTCACGGTCTGCATCAGGCCTGAACGGATGACGGAGCCGCCGCCGTAATGAATCAATACCTTTTTCGCGCCCAGGGCCTTCAGTTCCCGGCCGGTTTCCTTTTCTACGCCATGACCGAAGACGAATTTGGTGGGTACGCAGAAGGTGAAGTTCAACATTTTGGGTTCCTCCTTATGTATTTATTTCAGAATTTCCAAAACCTTTTCGCACAGAGCTTTCGCCAGACGCAGATGCCCCTCCCGGGTCATGTGTACCGCGTCCGCCCGGGAGACCTCGCCGTAGGGGGCCGCGTCCAGAAATTCACAGCGCATGAGCTTGGCCACCCGGCGCAGCTCCGGCCCCAGTTCCCGGGAAACGGCGATGGAATCCTCCCCAAAGATGGGCGCGTGGCGGGTTTCCATCATGTTTTCCGCCACAGGGGGCGGCGCGACGATGAGGATCTTCGGCGGCAGGCCCTCGGCGTTCATGGCGTGCAGCCGGGCGGCCTTGACCAGCGCCGTGACTCCGCCGCCGATGGTGAAGGCCGTCATGCCGAAGCGCTTTTTCAAATCGTTGGTGCCCAGCATCAGAATCACCAGATCCAGGGGAGAATGGCTCATGACGCAGGGCGGCAGGTAGGTCAGCCCGCTTTTGTAGCCGCCCTCGATGGGGTCGTCGAAGACGCAGGTGCGGCCGTTGAACCCTTCCTCGATGACGGTGTACTCCGGCCCCAGCAGCTTTTCCAGGCGCATGGGCCAGCGGGTTTCTTCGTCGAAACGGCCGCCGGAGGTCATGTAGCCCCAGGTGTTGGAATCGCCAAAGCAGAGAATGCGCTTTTTCATAAAGCACCTCCGTTGTGTTTACAAGATGCAGCCGTATCCGGCGAACATGCCGCCGCTGACCAGGCACAACAGCCCAAACGCAATCGCCAGCAGCGCAAAGGCCGCTTTTTTGCGCAACAGCACCGCAAGAGCGGGATAAACGGCGTACAGCGCCGTGAGATACCGGGGACCGCTGAGCAGCCAGGTGGGCGCCACGGACACGTAGAAATAAATCAGCCCGTAGCCCATGTCGCCGGGATACGCCCGCCGCCAGACCGCCCAAAACAGCGCCAGCGTCAGGAAAATGGCGATGAGCTGGGGAATCCATACGCCGATGCGATAGGAAAACAGGTGAAATTCCAGGGCGTTGCGGGCGGTGTACTCCACCGTGTTCCACAGGCTGCCGAAATTCTGGCTCCAGTGCTCGGACTGATAGGTGAGAAAGCGGAAGGGGTCGCCCGTGACCTGCCAGTTCAGCCCCAGATAGGCCAGCAGCCCCAGGGAAACCGGCAGCACCTTCAGGGCGGAAAACAGGAAATGCTTCACGTCCTTCCGGGGAGATTGCCGCAGCAATTCGTAGAAAATGGGAACGGCGGTGGCCATGCCGCACATGCGGGCGTTGGCGCTGAGGGCTCCGAAGCACACGGCCCAGAAGAACTTGCCCCGTCGGGCCGCGTAAACCGCCGCCAGGGTGGAAAGCAGAAAGACCGATTCCGTATAGGGCAAAGAGCAGAACAGCGTCAGCGGGCTGAGCATCAACAGCCACATGGCCCGCATGCCCGCCCCTGGGCCGTAGGTATCCGCCGCCAGCAGATACATCAGCAGTCCGCAGCCCAGAAACGCCGCGTTGGAGATCAGATAAGCGCAGATTTCCGGCTCCAGTCCCGTTGCCAGATACAGCCCCCGGCCCAGCAGGGGATACAGCGGGAAAAACACAATGTGGAACCGGGGGTCGCCGGTGTTGACGTACCAGTTGCGAATCAATCCCACGTAGTGGTTCGCGTCCCAACGGGTCCAGAAGACGCTGGGGCGGGCAAGATAGGCGGAGGCGGAATCGTTGAGCCATGCGCCCGCCAGTCCGCCCAGCCACAGAAGCAGCCGGGAAACCACAAAAGCCGCCAGCACCCAGAGAAACGCCTGCCAGACGGACAGCCCCTTCCGGGACTCGGGCCGGGCCGAAACGCGGGCGGTGGAAAAATAGCGATACAAATACCACCCCAGGGCCAGCACGAAGGCCACCGTGGCCGCTACCGCGGCAACTGTCGGAAAGAATTTTTGAAGAAGGCTCAAATTCGGATACCTCGTTGCTCGTTATCGACTATAGTATGCCCTGAAACGCAAAAGAAGCGAAGGGCGGGTTGCGCCGCCCCCCGCCGTGAAGGAACAGAAATCAATCATGCTGCTGGCTTTTTCGGTAAGCCAGCTCGTCCCGGGAAACGGGCAAATCGGAAACGTTGAACACCGCGTCCTCGGAATTTTTCCGGGCGGTATCCGGAGAAACAGTGAAAAGGGGATCGGGCCGGGCGCTGCGCCGGGGTGCGGGCCCCTTTTTCCGCTGGGGATCGGGCCGGCGGGTCACCTGAGAAGGCGCGGCCCGGCGGCGGGGACGGCTTTCCTGAAAAAGGGAAGGGTCGTACAGCCCGGAATCCACCAGGTCTTCCCCGGCGAAGAAGTTTTCGTCGTCAATGACGATGTGCTTTTTCCGGAACCAGGCCCAGTAAGGGCGCCAGCGCACCAGCCAGACCAGAAAATCCAGCACCACGCCGGCGGTCAGTAACACAATCAGCAGCACCAGCCAGTGATCCGAAAGCCACTTCAGGGGCGAAAAGCCGGAAGTGCCCGCCAGATCGAAAAGTCCCAATATCCATACGGCCAGGGCCTTCAGCCAGCCCAGCAGGCCGTTCATTACGGCGGTGGAGCCCATGGTAAATCACCTCTATTCGGAGTCTTTTTGCAGGGTTACGTTGATTTTGGTGGTGTCGGGTTCGAACACCACGCCGGGATAATCGGATTCGTTGATGGTGACGGGCAGATCATACGTGCCCTCGCCCAGCCCCGTGAGATCCACGGTGACGGTGACGCCGTTTTCCACCAGGGCCTCCACCTTGCTGCGGGGACCGGTGACGTGGATGTCCACGGTTTTGTCCTGCCAGGACAGAAGCAGTCCATCGTCCTTGCCCAGGAATTGAATCTTCGCGCCCTCGATCCAGCCGCCGGTGGTTTCTTCGGCAATCTGCACGGTGATGTACACCTGTTCGGAGGAAATGTATTTCAAATCCGCCAGGGTGGCGATGTTGGCCCGCTTGGTGAAGGACTGGTTGGGGTTGTCGATTTCGATGGGCTCGATCACCAGATTGTCCAGGCTGTCCAGCAGGGACTGTTCCCCGGCCACGGTGACGGTCTGGGGCTTGCAGGTGATGGATTCCACGATGTACCCGGGAGCCACCTGGCCCAGCAGCACGTCGTCGGTGGCGGTGGAAACCTCCAGCTCCTTGGTGGGGTACACGTCCACTCCCAGAGAAACGGAAGTGGCGGAACGGTTCAGCATGGAGGTGGAGATGGGATTGCCGGAGCTGTCCATCAGTTCGATGGCGCTGGAGGTGCTGAAGGAGGCGGTACGCCCGGACATGTCCGCGGTCACCATGGCGGAGGAAAGGCTCTGCACCAGACTGGTGGCGCCGGAAATGGTAATCTGCTGGGGATTCATGCGGGAAACGTTGTACCAGTAGCCGTCCTCCGCGCCGTTCATCTGCACGTTCACCGGCACGGAACGGGAGTCCAGCGCCTCAAAGGTGAGGTTCAGGCTGGCGGGATAGACGCTGACCACCTTGCCGTAACTGGAGGTAGCCTTCAGGGGCACTTCCTGGGTTCCGGCGGTGCGCACGGAAGAAATATCCAGCGTCACCTGAATGTTATCGCTGGTGGCCAGGGAAAGGGAGGACTGGGGCACCTGCACGGTGACGGTTACGTCGCTGAGCTCCTGGGTGGGGTCGGTGAGCAGCGCCAGGTCGTATACCTCCAGGGTGGCCTGGCCGGTGACGTAGCCGGTAATGCCGTCGATGGTTTTGGTGCGGGTGATGGAAGGATTGGTGGAAATGACGTAACTCCACACCATGATGGCGAACAGAATCGACAGAAGCTTCAGCGCCACGTTCCGGGAAAGCACGCCCCACAGGGATTTCAGAAGAGAGCGGAATTTATCCTTCATGATGCTCCTCCTTCCGACGAATCATGCTCAGCCAGGTGGGCGTCAGGGAATCCGGGGCAAACAGCTCCGAAAGAAGTATGGTCAGGGATTTTGCGTCCAGATACCGGGTCAGGCGGCCCTCCCGGGCCATGGAAATGATGCCGGTTTCTTCGGAAACGATCAGGGTTACCGCGTCGGTGGCCTCGGTCATGCCGATGGCCGCCCGGTGGCGGGTACCCAGCTCCCGGCTGATGGAATAGTCCTCAGACAATTGCAGAATGCAGGCCGCCGCCAGAATCCGCTCGCCCCGGATGATGACCGCGCCGTCGTGCAGGGGCGTGTTGGGTTCGAAAATGTTTTCGATCAGGGGATCGGAAATTTCCGCGTCGATATGGGTGCCGGATTCGGCGATGTCGGAAAGGGCGGTCTGCCGTTCGATGACGATCAGCGCGCCGATGCGCTTGCGGGCCATGTTGGTCAGCGCCTTGACGATTTCAGAAACCACCTGCTCGGAATGTTCCGCCCGGTGCTTTCGCTGAGAGGTGAAAACCTGCTTGGTGATTTTGGATCGGCCGATCTGGTCCAGCATTCGCCGCAGCTCCGGCTGAAACAGGATCACCAGCACCAGAATTCCGGTGTTGATGACCAATTGCAGCAGCCAGCTGATGGAATGCAATTGCAACTGGTCGCTGATCCACGCCAGCACCAGCACAATGGCGATGCCCTTGAAAACGGAATTGGCCCGGGTGCGCATCAGAAGCTTCAGCCCCTGATAAATCAGGATGGCCATCAGCGCGATGTCCAGCCAGTCCCGCCAGTCGGGCTGGGTAAACAGCGAAGCAAACAGACTTGTCACCTGCGCAAAGTATTCCCACAATTTTGCCATTTGCAACGCCTCCCAATCAGTACGATAATCCACTTCTATTATAATACAAAAGGGCCGTCAAGAGAAACCCCTTTTTTGAATTAGACGGTATTTTTTCGATTTTTTATCCCGGTTTGCGGTATTTTTCTTTTTGGCGGGGAAGTGTTGAATCCTGATGGAAACTGTGTTATAATTTACGTTGAAGTAATATTGCACGCCGATATCGGCGGCAGATGAAAACAAACGAAATTGGGATGCGAGAGGGGATAGTATGGGAATCAAAGAGCTCAAGGAAATGTGCTGCCAGGCGAATCTGGAGCTGGCCAGAAAGGGACTGGTGGTTTACACCTGGGGAAACGTTTCCCAATTGGACCGGGAAAAGGGTATTTTCGTCATCAAGCCCAGCGGCGTGCCCTATGAAGAACTGACCGGCGAAATGATGGTGGCGGTGGATGTGGAAACGGGCAGGGCCCTGGAGGACCGCTATAAGCCCTCTTCCGACACCCCCACCCACGTAGAGCTTTACCGGGCCTTTGAGGGCATCGGCGGCGTGACCCACACCCATTCGCCGGCGGCCACCGCCTGGGCTCAGGCCTGCCGGGGCATTCCCTGCCTGGGCACCACCCACGCGGATTATTTCCATGGCGATGTGCCGGTGACCCGGCATCTGACGAAGGAAGAAGTGGAACAGGCCTACGAGAAAAACACCGGCAAGGTGATCGTGGAAACCTTCCGGGGCCGCAATCCCGTGCACACCCCGGCGGTGCTTTGCGCCGGCCACGGCCCTTTTACCTGGGGAAAGGACGCGGCGCAGTCGGTTTACCACGCGGTGGTATTGGAAGAAGTGGCCAAGATGGCCATGTGGACCTATGCCGTCAATGCCGGCGCGGAATCGCTGCCCCAGCACGTGGCGGATAAGCACTTCCTGCGCAAGCATGGCCCCAACGCCTATTACGGACAATAACGGAGGGAGCATGGCAATGTCGGGACTGAGTTTCAAGCATATTTCCAAGCCCCTGGCAGACGGCGCCGCCTTTGAGGATTTCAATCTGGAAATCGACGATGGCGAATTCGTGGCGCTGGTGGGCGATAAGGGCTGCGGTAAGGCGGAACTGGTGCGCATGGCCCAGGGCTACGGCGGCGCTTTTTCCGGCGAGGTGTTTGTGGGGGACAAGCTGGTTTCCCGCTTCTCCAAGGGCCAGGAAGCCGCCTGCCTGATTAACGATATTCCCCTGATGGGCACGCCCCGTCAGGAAATTCGCAAGCTTCTGCGCATTCGCAACGTTTCCCGTCCGGAGGCGGACGCGCGGATTAATCGGGCGGCGGAGCGGACCGGCGCCGCGGAGGCGCTGGATGTGCGCTATGCCCGGCTGAGTCCGGAAATGCGGCTGCGCGCCGGCATGACCCGGGCGATAGCGCTGGAATCCAAGGCGGCGCTGTTTATCGATCCTTTTGAAGATATGGACACCCGCACCACGGCCCGGATGCGGGTGGCGGTGATGGACTTTTTCGACCTGAGCGGCATGGCCTTTGTGCTTTCCACCCACACCGGGAACGCCGCCCTTTCCATGGCGACCCGAGTGGTGGCCATGCGCGAAGGAAAAATTCTGCAGAGCGATACGCCCCAGAATATCTATGATTTTCCGGCGGACCGGTACGTGGCGGAATACTTCGGCTCGTCCCTGATCAACATCTTCCCGGTGACCCTGGAACGGGCGGGGGAAACGGTGTACGCCGTCTTTGGCGAAAATCACATTCCCGTGCCGGCGGGGAAGCTGGGCAAGCTGGTGGATCCGGGCTACGTGGGCCGGCGGGTGCTCATGGGCGTGCGCCCGGAAAACGTGCATTACGAACAGGCGTTTCTGTCCGTTTCGCCGGAAAGCGCCCTGGACGTAACCGTGCGGCACATTGAAATCATGGGTTCGGAAACCTATCTGCACACCACCCTTCCCGGCGTGGAGGGCGACTTCATCGCCCGGGTGGATCCCCGGTGCATCACCGGCAAGGGCGCGGGCATGACGCTGGCCATCGATTGCAACCGGCTGCACTTTTTCGATCTGGAGACCGAAAAGACCATTCTTTCCCGGCTCTGATTCGGAAGTTGAGCGTGTAAAATTTTCTCCGGGGAAAGGCGAAAAAAACGTCGCCGGGGCTGTACAATTGGGCGGGATTGTGTTATAATACTGCCAGCCCCGATCGAAATGATCTTCGAAACCGTATTCCTCCGTTGGTATCCCCTACCGGTGCGGTAGATTAGGCCCCGCAGGACTCGGCAATCAAGACAGGCATCGTATGGGCACATACAAATAGGAGGTTTTTCCCATGTTCGAAGACAAGACTTTGGTTTGCCGTGAGTGCGGCGCAGAATTCGTTTTCACCGCTTCCGAGCAGCAGTTCTATGCCGATAAGGGCTTCCAGAACGAGCCCGGCCGTTGCCCCGCCTGCCGCGCGGCCCGTCGCGCCCAGAACGGTGGCAATCGTGGCGGCGAGCGTCAGATGTATGACGTGATCTGCGACGGCTGCGGTCAGCCCACCCAGGTTCCCTTCCAGCCCCGCGGAGATCGCCCGGTGTACTGCCGCGCGTGCTTCGAGGCCCAGAAGCAGAGCCGCTATTAATCAATAGCAATCAAAGGCATAGTTCGGAGAAATCCGGCTATGCCTTTTTTTTGTGCAGCGCCGATTTGTCGCCTGCCAGGCGACCCAAAGCCCGCGCCGGCCTGATACAATGGAACCATCAAAAGCGACGAGGTGTTTTTCATGATCGGTGCGATAATCGGCGACACGGCGGGTTCGACGTATGAATTTGCCAACGTGAAGACCAAGGATTTCCCCCTGTTTGCGCCCCGCAGCAGCTATACGGACGACAGCATCATGACCATCGCCGTGGGCAGCGCACTACTGCGTGCTTCGGAAAAGAGCATGGATTTTTCGGGGGCGGTGGTGCACGAAATGCGCCGGCTGGGCCGTGCGTATCCTTCGCCCATGGGCGGCTATGGAACGGGCTTTCAGGTCTGGCTGCTTTCGGCGAAGCCGGAACCCTACGGCAGTTACGGAAACGGTTCCGCCATGCGGGCCTCTCCCTGCGGAGAAATCGCAAAAACGCTGGAGGAAGCCCTGTGTCTGGCCCGGCAGTCGGCGGAAGTCACCCACAATCACCCCGACGGCATTCGGGGGGCGCAGGCGGTGGCCGCAGCGGTATATCTGGCCCGTTCCGGCGAAAGTAAAGAGGCAATCCGGCGATATATTGACGCTAATTTTTATCCCCTGATAGAAACAGTGGCCCAGATTCGCCCGGAATATGCCTTTGAAAGCTCCTGCCGGCGCACCGTGCCTCAGGCGATGACGGCGTTTCTGGAATCGGAAAATTTTGAGGACGCCATTCGCACGGCGGTGTCTCTGGGGGGAGACAGCGACACCCTGACCTGCATCACCGGATCCGTCGCCTGGGCCTATTATGCCCGGCGAGGCCTGGATGAGCGAATGCGCGTTTTGAGAAATCGGGCCATGGAGCTGCTGCCCCCGGATCTGCGGGAGGTTGTGGACCGGTGGGAGCGCCGTTTCGGGCAAATTTGATGATTATAAAAACAGACTGTCGGCAAAAGCGTCGGCAGTCTGTTTTTGCGAGTCAAAGTCGGTTTATGGAATCTCCACATCCAACCGACCGGGCTTTCCGTTTCGCAGAAACATTTCCCAGAACACGTCCTTGCTGAGCGCGGCAAAATACCCGTTCGCCTGTTCCGGATACTGTTTTTCCAACAGCTTCAGGGTTTCCTTCAGCTGCAGAAGCGTGGCGACCTCGTGCTTGCAGGTGTAGCTGCAGAAGCAGTCGCAGGTCAGACTCCGCACGCGTCCTTCCCGATAGCAGAATTCCACCTGATAGGCATGGGTGCCTTTTACGATGGCCCGGCCCCGGTCGCCTTCGAGGCAGAGATAGGCCACGCGGTTTTGCAGATAATAATTCTGCCCGCGCTGACCTATTTCAGGGGCAACGTCCATTCCGCTGAAATCTTCCAGAGAAATGTCCAGCTCCTGATCGCCCACCACGTATTCCTCGGGCGTCTCCTCCGGCGCGCAAAACCAGGTGAGCGCCTTTTCCCAGGGCAGTACCTCCGGCGAGAAAGCAGCCAGATGGGAGCCCAGCAGATACAATCTTCCATGCAGCGACGTTTCCGCCCGGCCAATGACCCGCTTGTAATCCGAAAGCTTGATCTTGAAATTGTGGGAAACGCTTTCCACTCGCCCCTGAAAGCCTTCCAGCTTGCCTTCCACATAAACCAGATCCCCAGGCCGCAAATCGAAGCGGTCGTTGAAATAGGCATAGCTGGCATTCTTGTCGGGAAAGAACACCTGAACAACGGATTTCGCCGGCGCGTCCGGGCTGGAAACATTGGATTTCATGCAAATCGCCTCGCTTTCTCAAAGAAACGATTTCGTTTTGTGCGTGCGAAATGCAGCGTTATTTCTTGCTGCTTCCCTGGGTCATGGCGGCTTTCACGTAATCGCCGCCGTTTTTCTCCTTTTCCCACAGCTCTTTCACGTGGTCGTAAACCGACTCCGGTATCTCGGGCGTGCCCTTGGAGAAGACAGGCAGCAGCTGATCTCCGGCCACGTGGGGGTCGGTGCAGGCGGTGTCGTTGCGGAAGGCGTCCCGCTGGGCCTTGTCCCGCAGATTCGGCACGGCAACGGACACGCCGCCCTGCAGCACCGAGCGATAGGCGAACATGCCGGGCAGGAACATGTCCAGCGCCTGATACACGTCGATGGTGTCGGCGGTTTCGTCTCCCTGAATGCGCTTGACGAATTCGTCCATGCACAGATAGTCCGAGCCTCCGTGGCTGAAGGCGGCGCTGCGCTCGTCGCTGACGGGGAGATAAGTGGAAAGGCGCTCCGGGCCGTATTCCCCCGCGTAGGCGTCGCTGTTGACGTAAATGCGGCCGGAATCGCCCATCTTCGCGTCCTCCCGGGCGGTTTCCATGCGTCCCTTGCTGCCGTAAACGGTGTACCAGATGGAATTTTTATAGAGATCGCCGTGAATGCTCTTGATGATGCCGCCGTTGTTCAGGGTGATAATTTCCATGCCGAACTGACCGGCCTTGGAACCGCCTTCCAACCGACGTTGGTTTTTGGTTCCCTCAAAGCCCACCACGGAAACCGGGCGCAGGCCGGTGATGTGGAAAATGGGCCCGGCGGAATGGGTGCAATAGAAGGTGGCGTACATATTGTTGCGCCAGTGATCCCGTTCGCCGTAGGTGATGGAGGGCCAGATGGGGGCGCAGTTGTGGATGTATTCGCCTTCGCCGTATTCGAATTCGCCAATTTCCCCGGCCTGATACAGCCGCCGCATTTCCCGGGGGCCGGCCATGTAGCAATAGTTCTCGCCGTAGGCGTAGACCTTGCCGGAACGTTCCACCGCTTCCACCAGGTTTACCGCCTCCTGCATGGTCTGGCAGGGGAGCACTTCGCTGAAGACATGCAGGCCCTTTTCCAGGCAGCGAATGGCAAAGGGCGCGTGCTCGTTGGCGTAATTGGCCAATACCACCGCATCCATGGGATGCTCGATAAAGGAATCAAAGTTGTCATACCAGGCGACGGAAGGATCGTTCAGCTGATCCTTCTGGCGCTGCAGCGCCTCGGGATTTTTGTCGCAGATGGCCACCACCCGGGCCCGGCTGGACTGTTCACAGTAATTGATCATGCTGGTGCCGCGATAGGCTCCCAAAACGCCGATGCGAATCTGTCCCATAGGATTTTCCCCCTTTTCTCCAAATAAAAGTCGGTGAAAGAGGAATTCGACGGCCGTGGGAAAATTCCTGTTCTGTATTGAGAAAACGATAGAAATAAGTTATAATGTTGCACATGCCGGAGGAGGAGGAAGAATCCATGCAGCCCTTTCATTATGTGACAACGAAATTGGAAATCGGGGCCCAGGCGCCTTTTCGGATATTGCATGTGACGGATACGCACATTGCCCGGGCGGACGCGGACGACGATTCCCGGAAACAGGCGTTGGCCCGGCAGCGGGCGGCGGCCTTTGAAGGGGAGAATCCCGGTTGTACGGAACGGTATTTTCGGGAAAGCGCGGCCTTTGCCAACGAAAGCGGGGCGCTTTTGGTTCACACGGGAGACCTGTTTGATTTCGTCTCCCTGGCTCATGACAGACTTGCGCCGGAGCTTTTGAAAATTCCCCGGGACTGCCTAATGGCCGTAGGGAATCACGAATTCAGCCTTTACGTGGGCGAAGCCTTCGAGGATGAAACCTACAAGGCGCAAAGTCTGGCGCGTATTGAGCGGATGCTGCCGGGGCAGAACCTGCGGTTTTATGCCCGGGAGATCAACGGCGTGATTCTGGTGGCGATGGATAACGTTTATTATGACTTTACCGACCAGCAGCGCGAGATGCTTCTGCGGGAGGCGGAAAAGGGGAAGCCCATGCTGCTGTTTTTCCATAATCCCATTTACACCCCGGCGCTGTACGAAGAAATGCGGGACGTGGAATGCTGTTACGCGGTGGGCACGCCGTCGGAAAAGATGGAGTCCTACAACGATTACCGCTATCGGCAGCAGATTGCAACGCCCCAGACCCGGCGTTTTTTGAGCACGCTGTTTTCTCTGAAAAATGTAAAGGCGATTTTTGCCGGGCATTTGCACCGGTATCATGAAAGCCCGCTGGAAAACGGCGTGATGCAGTATATCACCGACGCGCAATATCACAACGCCGCACGGCTGATCGAGGTGCGGTAACAAAAGGAAAAGGAGCAAGAGCAAATGGCGAGGTTTGAAATCGGCGAAAAGGATTTTCTTCTGGATGGGCAGCCCTTTCGGCTGCTGGCGGGGGCGATTCATTATTTTCGGGTGCCCCGGGAGTATTGGCGGGATCGGCTCCGGAAGCTGAAGGCCTGCGGGTTTAACACGGTGGAGACCTATGTGGCCTGGAACATTCACGAAAAGACGGAGGGAACCTTCGATTTTTCCGGAAATCTGGACCTGTGCGCCTTTCTGGATCTGGCCCGGGAAATGGGCCTTTACGCCATCGTGCGGCCGGGACCGTACATCTGTTCTGAATGGGAATTCGGCGGGCTGCCCTGGTGGCTGCTGAAAAAGCCGGGCATTCGGCTGCGGTGCATGAACGTCCCCTACATTCAGGCGGTGGATCGCTTTTTTGAAAAGCTTCTGCCCGCCCTTGCGGCGCATCAGATTACCCGGGGCGGCAACATTCTCATGATGCAGGTGGAAAACGAATACGGCAGCTATGGCGACGACAAGGAATATCTTGCCCACCTGGCGGGAAAAATGCGGGAATTGGGAATCGAGGTGCCGCTGTTTACCTCGGACGGCGCGGGGGATTTCATGCTTACCGGCGGCACGCTGCCGGACATTCACAAAACCGCCAATTTCGGTTCCGACCCCAAAGGCCAGTTTGCCAAGCTGCGCCAGTTCCAGCCCCAGGGGCCGCTGATGTGCTGCGAATTCTGGAACGGCTGGTTCGATCATTGGACGGAGGAACACCATCGGCGCAATCCCGAAACGGCGGCCCAGGTGTTGGACGAAATGCTGGAAATGGGCGCGAACGTTTCCGCCTATATGTTCCACGGCGGCACCAATTTCGGTTATTGGAACGGGGCCAACTGCATGGAGCGGTACGAGCCCACGGTGAACAGCTATGACGACGACGCGCCGGTGAACGAATGCGGCGATCTCACCGAAAAATATCACCTGTTCCGCCGGGTAATTGGAAAATACCTGCCCGTGACGGGAGAAGTGCCGGAGAATCTGCCCAAGGCGAAATATGGGGAAGTGCGCTTTTCCCGCAGCGCCGGTCTGTTCGAGAATCTGCAGGCGCTGACCCGGCCCGTGCACGCCGCTTATCCCATGACCATGGAGGAATTGGATCAGGGCTATGGCTTCGTGCTGTATAAAACCCACGTGGCCGGGCCTCGGGAGAAACTGCCGCTGGTGCTCATGGGGCTGCACGACCGGGCACAGGTGTACGTAAACGGGGAATTCGCCGGGGTGTATTACCGCAACGACGAAAAGCCCGCCCTGGAGCTGGCCGTGCCTCCGGAAGGGATGGATCTGGCCATTCTGGTGGAGAACATGGGACGCACCAATTACGGATACAACATGCTGGAGTGGAAGGGCGTTACCGGCGGCGTGAGGCTGGGCCAGGCCTTCGTGTACGGCTGGGAAAACTGCCCGCTGCCCCTGGAGGACCTGAGGGGCGTGCGGTTCACGGAGGGAACGCCGGCGTTTCGGGGCCTGCCGCTGCTGATGCAGGGGGAATTTGAAATTTCCGGGGAACCGGCGGATACCTTTGTGAAACTGCCCGGGTTCAAAAAGGGCCTGATTTACGTCAACGGCCGGCTGCTGAGCCGCTATTGGGAGGCGGGCCCCCAAAGGTCCGCCTATCTGCCGGCTCCCTGGCTGAAGCGGGGTGTAAATGAAATTACCGTGCTGGAGCTGGAAGGCTTCGACGCACCCCGAGCGATTTTGGACGACCGGGAGGACATTGGCTGAAACGCAAAAAGCAGCGCCTGCGCCTTTGAAGAAGGTGCGGGCGCTTTCTGCTGCCCGGGGATGCGGCCTATTTCCGGAAGAAATGAAAATCGCAGCAGTTCCCGCCGTAGCCCAGGGTTTTTGTGCGGGTGAAGCCGATTTTTTTCAACCCGCCGTAGGTCACGTTGTCCGCATCGCAGAACAGGCGGCATAACTCCGCGCAGCCGTTTTCCGCGCAGGCCGTGTGCCAGAGACATTTTCGAATCCTAACGTCAAAGGAATCTCCATCGCTTGTCTGGGCGCTTTCCCATAAATCAGAGGCGCGCATGATTTTGAGAAACGCATGGCGATAGATTGCGAAAAATCCCGGGATAAATTCCATTTTCGCCGTGGAAGCGTGCTTTTTCGCCGCGACGACCTCAAGCATGTACTTTTGCACGTATGCATAGGCCTGCGCCTTCAAAGACGCGTCCTTCGTCAGCGCCTGATACAGGGCGATGGAGGGCAGAATCGTCTGGGCAAGGGCCTTTTTCTGACTTTTCGATTTACCTGTTTCGCTTTTTATCAATGCCTGGAGCGTTTCCGCCTGCTTTTCAAAAAGCGCCTGTCCTTTGTTTTCTCCTAATTCGCGGATGAGAAACGCCCGAATCTGTTTTTTCCGTTTTCCCCTCATGAGATTTTGCCTCCCGGCGTGTCGTTTCTGTGGTATCGTTTGGCACATTCTTCGCCGGAGCCTACTTTTCCCGGGCCAGCCGGCGATATTCGATGGGCAGAAGCCCCGTGCTCTTTTTGAACAGCTCCGCAAAGCGGCTGGAGGTGGAATAGGCGATCATCTGGGCAATCTGCCCCATGGTGAAGTCGGTGTCGATGAGCAGATGCTCCGCCTGCCCCATGCGGCGGGCCTGAATGTATTCCGTGATGGTGCAGCCGTGAACGCGTTTGAAGCAGGTTTTTAACTTGGTGGGGCTCATGCAGGCCACGCCCGAGAGCCGCTCCAGAGGCAGGTCGAAGGCGTAGTGATCGCCGATGTAGCTTACGACGTTTTCCAGTCCGGCCAGATCGTTTTGGGAAAGGGGCCGCTCGGGCTTCCGGCCCTGGCGCTTCTGTTCGTTGGCCACCAGGGCGATGGCCTCCGCCACCTTGGCCTCGTAAAACAGCCCCGCGGCCATGCCTTCCCCCCGATAGCTTTCGATTTCGAACAACAATTTCGACATGGCTGGAAAATCCTCCGATTGGTCTACGCTGGAAAAGGCCGCGGACAGGTCGAAATACTCCTCCGGAAACTGCTTTTTCAGATAATCTTCATAATACGCCGGGAAAATTTCCACCCCCACGGCGTGGACGGGAATCCGCCGGTGAATCAGCGCCTTGTACGGCCGCCCGCCGCCGACGATGGTCTGAATCGTGCCCGCGGATAACCGGCGATAGGGATTGAGCTGTTCGCCGGAGATGGAATCGTAACGGGAGATGCTGATGCATTCCGGAATTTCGAAATCCAGAAAAAAGTCCTCGTGAAAGGAAAAATCGTGAATCTTGATGTCAAACAGATCCTTTTGCGCGTAAATCCAGTAATACCCGTCCCCCAGCGCCGGAGAAAGCTGCCAGCATCGGCCGGCGCTGCAAAAACGATTTCCACATTCCGCCGGCAAAAAGCTGCTCTTTTGCAGAAGCGGGTTGTAATATTCCGTAATGATCTTGCTGTTCATCGCGTCCTCCTTGAAACGATCGGACATTTTTTTGAAACGATCCGACCAATCCCGGGGAAATCCCTTGCGGGGAAATACGTCCCATGCTATGATTTTTCGCGGGTTAGTTTTGCTTAACCATAGGATACAGGACGGCGGCGAAAAAGTCAAGCCGTCCGAAAGGGAGGAAACAAAATGAATACAAACGCAAACGGCAAAAAGGGACTGACCATCCGGGATCTGGTGACCATCGGCATTTTTTCGGCGTTGTTTCTGGTGTTCGCCCTGGTGGGCGGCATCTTTTTCGCCCCCAATCCGGTGCTGACGTTTTACATGCCCGTGGGCAGCGCCCTGTTGTGCGGGCCGGTGTATCTGCTGATGCTGGCCCGGGTGAAAAAGCGCGGCGCCGCGAGCCTGCTGGGGGCGCTGATGTGCCTGGTGTGGTTTGTAACGGGCATGCACTGGGCCATGGCGCTGGGCTATCTCGTCATGGGCGTTGCCGCCGATTTCACCGCCGGCGCGGGGAAATATGGAAACAGAAAACTCAACGCCCTTTCCTATGTGCTGCTGTCTCTGGGGGGAACGGGCTCGTATCTGGTGTTCTTCGCCAATCCGGAGGGCTGGGCGAAAACCATGCTGGGAAACGGCACCGAGCAATCCTATATCGACGCCATGCGCGCCGCCGGAACGGGCTGGATTTTGTTCGCCATGCTGGCGGGTACGGTGATCGCCGCGGCGTTCAGCGCCTTTGCAGGGGGCAAAATGCTGAAGCGGCAGTTTGAAAAGGCCGGAATTACCCGATGAAGGTGCTGTTTTTCGACCCCCGAACGAAGCTTGCGCTGATGCTCCTGTGCGTCTTTTGCGCCATGGCCGCGCCGAATCTGTGGTTTCAAATGGCGCTGGTGGGGCTGATTGCGGTGTTCGCGCTTTTGTGCGGCCGGGGGCGATACGCGCTGCGGGGGGCGGCGGCCTATGGGCTGATCTGCCTGTTTACCGTGTGGTGCATGGGCGCGCTGCAGGGGGTCTGGCGTGCGGTGTTCATCGCGTTTCTGGGCCTTGTGCATAAGGTGTACGCCTGCGGCCTGCTGGCGGGGGTGATCATCGGCACCACGAAGGTGAACGAGTTCCTCTCCGCCATGGAAAAACTCCGCTGCCCCAAAAAGCTGACCATTCCCGTGGCGGTGATGCTGCGTTATCTGCCCACCGTCCGGGAGGACTGGCGCTTCATTCGGGACGCCATGCGCCTGCGGGACGTATCGCCCACCCTGCTGGGCTTTCTGAAGGCCCCCGTCATGACGGTGAACTGCATTTACGTGCCCCTTCTGACGGCGGCGGCCCGGGCGGCGGACGAGCTGTCCATCGCGGCGGTGACCCGTGGGATCGAGCGCCCCGGGCGGCGCAGCTGCCTGGTGGAAATCCGGATGCGTGGGGCGGACTGGGGGGCCGTGGGCGTGTTCGCGGGGTTTCTGGTCTTTACCATGCTGGCGAAAGGAGCGGGCTGAATGATCGAATTTCGAAACGTATCCTTTGCCTATCCCGAAGGCGAAGACGGCGGACTGAAAAACATCACCCTGACCATTCCGGACGGGCAGTGCGTGCTGCTGTGCGGGCGCAGCGGCTGCGGCAAAACCACCCTGACGCGGCTGATCAACGGCCTGATTCCTCAGTATTTCCCGGGAAAGCTTCAGGGCGAAGTGCTGCTGGATGGCGAAAACCTGGCGCATTTGCCCATGTATCGCATTGCGGAACGGGCGGGCAGCGTGTTTCAGAACCCGCGCACCCAGTTCTTTAACGGGCAGACCGACAGCGAGATCGCCTTCGGCCTGGAAAATCGGGCCGTTCCCCAGGGGCAGCTGCGGCCGCGGGTGCTGGAAACGGCCAGAGATTTAGGCATAGAGCCGCTGCTGGGTCGCAGCCTTTTCGCCCTTTCCGGCGGCGAAAAGCAGAAGATTGCCTTTGCTTCGGTGTACGCCATGAATCCGGCGGTGTATTTGCTGGACGAGCCTTCTTCCAATCTGGACATGGGCGCCATGGAGGCATTGCGAAGGCATCTGCTGCTGGTGAAGGCCCAGGGAAAAACGGTGATCGTGGCCGAGCACCGGCTGCATTACCTGATGGATGTGGTGGATCGGGTGATCTATCTGGACGGCGGCCGGATTGCAGGGGATTACACCCCGGAGGAATTGTGCGCCCTGCCCGCCCAAAAGCGCCGGGAAATGGGGCTGCGGGCCGTGGATCTTGGGCAGGAAACGCCGTCCCCTTTCCACCCGCCCCAGGCAGCCCCGGCGCTGGAGATGAAAAACGTCGCGCTTTCTTATCGAAACCGGCCCGTGCTGCAGGATGTTTCCCTCCGGGCCGCCCCCGGCGAGGTGATCGCCCTGGTGGGGCAAAACGGCGCGGGCAAGACCACCTTTTCCCGGGCCATGTGTGGGCTGCACCGGGAGGATGCGGGGGAATATCGCTGGAACGGCAGAAGGCAGAAGCCCAAGCAGCGCATGAAACGCGCCGGCATGGTGATGCAGGACGTAAATTATCAGCTTTTTGCTGAAAGCGTGGCGGAGGAATGCGTCTTCGGCGTGAAGCACCCCGATCTGGCGCTGGCGGAGAAAACCCTTGCCCAGCTGGGGCTTTCGTCTTTGCGAGACCGACATCCGGGCGCGCTTTCCGGCGGACAGAAGCAGCGGCTGGCCGCCGCCGCGGCAATAGTGGGCGGAAAGGAACTGCTGGTGTTTGACGAGCCCACCAGCGGGTTGGATTATGACAGCATGGCCCGGCTTGCGGCGCAGATTCGCCGCCTGGCGGAGGCGGGCCGGGTGATCTTCATCGTGACCCACGATTATGAATTTATCTGCCGCACGTGCAGCCGCGCATTGCATCTGGACGGGGGCAAATTGCGGAATGATCTGCCGGTAACGGCGGAGAATCTTTCGGAAATCAGGGCAATTTTGGGCGTGAGGTGAAAGGGATGAAACAGAAAAAGCGGAAAAGCACCTTCGGTTGGGTGTTTACCTTTGCGGGGCAGAAAAAGCGTCGGTATATTGCCAGCGTGTGCCTGGCGGTGGCCGGAGCGGCGTTTCAGATGGCGCCGTTTTTCGTGATGGCCCGGGTGATCGGGAAATTGCTGGCCGGAAATCGGAGCCTGGGGGGTTACATGATCGACTGCGCCGTTATGGCGGGAATGTGGCTGATGCGGGTGGCGCTGCATTCGCTGTCCACCTCCCAGTCCCACCAGGGAACCTTCGCCGTGCTGGGCAATATCCGCACCCAGTGCCTGGAAAAGCTTTCCCGCATGTCCCTGGGGGACGTGCAGGCCAAAGACTCGGGAGAATTGAAAAACGTTCTGGTGGAACGGGTGGACAGCATCGAGCCCACCCTGGCCCATGCCATTCCCGAAATGAGCAGCAACGCCGCGGCGGCGATTCTGACGCTGATTTATCTTTTCTGCCTGGATGGGCGCATGGCCCTGGCGGCGCTGATTCCCCTGCCCATGGGCATGGTGTTCTTCTTTCTGATGATGGCGGGGTATCAGAAAAATTACGCCCGCACGGTGAAGGCCACAAACGCCCTCAACGACACGGCGGTGGAGTATATCGGCGGCATCGAGGTCATCAAGGTCTTCGGCAAGGCCCGAAGCAGTTACGAAAAGTTCGTGGCCGCCGCCCGAGAATGCGCCCAGAGCTATGTCGACTGGATGAAGAAGAGCAATTTTTATTTCACGTTCGCCATGAACATCATGCCGGCGACGCTTCTGACCGTGCTGCCCATCGGCGGTCTGCTGATGCGTGCAGGTACGCTTTCGCCGGAGAAATTCGTGCTGATCGTCATTCTGTCCATGGGACTGATTACGCCGGTCATCGGCTGCATGAAATTTACCGACGATCTGGCCCGGGTGGGCACCATTCTTTCTCAGGTGACGGACATTCTCACCGCCCCTGCACCGGAACGTCCCCGGACGGATCTGGAAACGCCCCGGGACGGCACGGTGGCATTGCACGACGTGCACTTTGGATACGGCGACCGGGAAGTGCTCCACGGGGTGAATCTCACCTTCCGGGAGGGTACGGTGAACGCCCTGGTGGGCCCCTCCGGCAGCGGAAAATCCACCATCGCCCGGCTGATCGCCGCCTTCTGGGAAGTGGGCGGCGGCAGCATCACCGTAGGCGGCGCGGACATTCGCCGAATTTCCGCGGAGCATTATCACCGGCTCGTGGCCTATGTATCTCAGGACAATTTCCTGTTTGATACCACCGTGCGGGAGAACATTCGCATGGGCAGGCCCGGCGCCACGGATGCGGAGGTGGAGCAGGCGGCCCGGGATTGCGGCTGCTATGAATTTATCATGGGCCTGGAAAATGGATTTGACACCCGGGTGGGCTCCGGCGGCGGGCGGCTTTCCGGCGGCGAACGGCAGCGGGTGTCCATCGCCCGGGCCATGCTGAAGGACGCGCCCATCGTGATACTGGACGAAGCCACCGCCTATACAGATCCGGAAAACGAGGCGGTGATTCAGGAATCGGTGGCACGTCTGGTGCGGGGCAAGACGCTGATCGTCATTGCCCACAGGCTTTCCACCATTGCGGACGCGGATCAGATCGCCGTGGTAAACGACGGCAAAATCGAAGGCGTGGGAACTCAGGCGGAACTGCTGGCGAACTGCCCGCTGTATCGCAGCATGTGGGAAGCCCACGTTTCCGCCCGGGATACGGCGGAAGGAGGATGCGGGGAATGATAGAAATTCTGAAGAAGTTTTTTGATTTCTGCGACAGGCGGGAACGCCGGGAATTTTATGTGTCCATCGCCCTGGGCGTGGTTGCGGCGCTGTTTTCCGCGCTGAAGCTCCCCGCCATCGGCGTAATGCTGCAGGCCGTTCCGGCGGGACAGATTACCGCAAAGGCCATCTGGCTGTCCCTGGGCATAATGCTGATTTCGGTAATCGGCGCGTCGCTGCTCCGGTATCGGTCCACCGCCCTGCAGACAGACGCGGGTTATTTCACCACGGCGAACAAGCGCGTGCAGATTGCCGAACACCTGCGGTATCTGCCCATGGGTTTTTTCAATCAGAACAGTCTGGGCGCCATGACCTCCGTCACCACCAACGCCATGGACAATCTCTCCGGCGTATCCACCCGGGTGGTAATGCTGGTAACGGAAGGGCTGTTTTCCACGGCGGTAATGACCCTTATGGTGTTCCTGTTCGACGCGCGGGTGGGCCTGCTGATTGCGGCGGGGCTGGGAATCTATTTTTTCTTTAACTGCCTGCTGCGCCGGGCCTCCCGGCAGACCACCCAGAAGAAAATGGCCAGCGACACGGCGGTGGTGGAACGGGTGCTGGAATTCATTAAGGGTATCGCCGAGGTCAAGGCCTGTTCCCTCACGGGGAAATACAATCGCAGGCTGCAACAGGCCATTGCGGAAAACGTCGCGGCCAATACGGAAATGGAGCTGAAGCTTCTGCCGCTGATGTTTCTGCAGAGCGCCGTGGCCAGGTTAATCGACGTGGCGGTGGTGGCGCTGGCGCTGACGCTGTACATCGGCGGGCGCATGGATTTGCTCAATTGCATCATGCTGGCTGTATGTTCGTTCCTTCTGACGGAGGGACTGGAGCAGGCGGGCACCCAGTCCAGCCTGCTGCGAGTGGTGGATACCTGCGTAAATCAGGCCAGCGATATCCTCAATTTGCCCACCATGGACATTTCCGGGGAGAAAATCACCCCCTTGCGGCACGATCTGCGGGCCGAGGATGTGCGCTTTTCCTATGAAAGCCGGCCCATTATCAACGGCATAACCCTGGAAATTCCCGAAAAGACCACCACGGCCATCGTGGGCCCCTCGGGGGGCGGCAAGACCACCCTGTGCCACCTGCTTTCCCGGTTTTGGGATGTGGACGGTGGCCGGGTGACCCTGGGCGGCCGCGACGTGCGCGATTACGATATGGACAGCCTGATGCAGAATTTCAGCTTCGTGTTCCAAAACGTATATCTGTTCCACGATACCGTCGCCAATAACATTCGCTTCGGGCAGCCGGACGCGCCCATGGATCAGGTGATTGCGGCGGCGAAAAAGGCCCGCTGCCACGATTTTATTTTGAAACTGTCCCAGGGCTACGACACCGTCATCGGCGAGGCGGGAGGAACCCTCTCCGGCGGCGAACGCCAGCGGCTCTCCATCGCCCGGGCCATGCTGAAAAACGCGCCCATCGTCATTTTGGATGAAGCCACCGCCAATGTCGACCCCGAAAACGAAAAGGAGCTGATGGAAGCCGTCGGCGAACTGACTCACGAAAAGACGGTCATCATGATCGCCCATCGGCTGAAAACCGTGCGCCATGCCCGGCAGATTCTGGTGCTGGACAAAGGCCGAATCGTTCAGCAGGGCGCCCACGATGTGCTGATGGCGCAGGAAGGCCTCTATCGCCGGTTTGTCGCCGGCCGGGAAAAGGCCGTGAGCTGGAAGCTGGACGGAAAATCGATTTAAACCGAAAGGGCCGCAGTCATGGAAAAACGACTGCGGCCTGATGTTTTATATATAAATTGGAGAAGTTATCAAAATGAGGTGTCTTTCATTTTTAATGGGAAAATACATACGGAGCGTGCGTTGCCGTTCTGATCGCACTGCTGTTCCATATAAGGCGTCGCAGCTAACGAAACAGGCCCTACATAGGTATATTCTCTGGGGTTGAACACCTCGAACAGCGATTCCATCGATCATGAAAACCTTCCTGCGGTCAGAGACTGGCACAAGGGAATTCGTTCGTAAGATTCGGCGCATTCCGCCCTGCGGATTACAGAGGAACGTATCCATAAGTTCACTGCTCCTCAAGGGTCAATGGAAAGCAAAGTATAAAGGCGAACATCCTGTTCATCTGACAGCGCTTTTCCAATCATGGCGGTCAGAAACACAAAACTTGATCCAAGTCATGTAATTGCGGCCCTTTCCGTGGTATACTGAAAAGCGAAGGAGAGGATGCGATTTTGATGAAATGGAACGCGTGGCGCAAGCGGCTGGCGTTGCCCCTTTTGTGGAGCGCAGGGGCGCTGATTGTGCTTGCGGCGGTGTTTGGCCGGTGGATGGACTGGACAATCCCGGCAAGCGCCTGTTATCTGGCGGCGTTTGCGCTCTCCGGCGTGCCGATTCTCTTCCGGGCCGTGCAGGCGCTTCGGTTCAAAACCGTCAGCATCGAACTGCTGGTGTCCATCGCGGCCGTGGGCGCGTGCGCAATCGGCGAATTCAATGAATCGGCCATGGTGGCGTTTCTGTTCCAACTGGGCTCGTTTCTGGAACAGAAGACCATGAAGAAGACCCGTTCCGCCATTAAGACCCTGACGGAGCTGGCGCCCGCTACGGCGTGGCGAATCGTGAAAAACGGGGAAAACGGTGCATTTGAAACCGAGGAAATCGACGCGGACGAGGTGGAAATCGGGGACGTTTTGCTGGTCAAAACCGGCGGCAAAATCGCTTCTGACGGCGTGGTGCTTAAAGGCGAGGGCTACGCCGCGGAAGCGAGCATTACCGGCGAGCCCCTGGCAAAACACAAGGCCGCTGGGGATTTCGTCTATGCCGGCACCCTTCTGGACAGCGGAAGTCTGCAAATGCGGGCGGTGAAGGTGGGGGAAGACACCACTTTTGCGAAGATCATCGCGCTGGTGGAACAGGCCCAGGACGCAAAATCTCCGGTGGAACGGTGGATTGATCGGTTCGCAAAGTATTATACCCCGGCGGTGATCCTCCTTGCCGCCGCGGTGCTGCTGTTGACCCGAAAGATTGATACGGCCATTACGGTGCTGGTGCTGGCCTGCCCCGGGGCGTTGGTGATCGGCGCGCCTATCGCCAACGTGGCGGGCATCGGTCGGGGAGCGCAGGAGGGCGTTCTTCTAAAGGGCGGCGACAGCATTCACACCTTCGCCCGCACGGATACGCTGGTTTTTGACAAAACCGGCACGCTGACGGAAGGAACCCCCGAGGTCTGCGTTCAGAAAGATTATACGGCGGAACCGGAAAAGGCCCTGGCGCTGGCGGCCGCCGCGGAACGGGTCTCGGATCATCCCCTGGCCCAGGCGATTCTTCGATACGCCGCTGAAGCGCCTTCTTATGAAGCGGAATCGGCCCAGACCGTCCGGGGCTGCGGAATGGAGGCCGTGGTTTGTACGCGCCGGGCGCTGGTGGGCAATCAGCGGCTGATGGAACGGCACGGGATCGAATTGCCGGAACAGGCGGACCGGGAAATGGAGGCCCTTCAGGCGGAGGGCGCGTCCACGGTGCTGATTGCGGTGGACGGAAAAATCCAGATGCTGCTGGGCATTTCGGATCGGCTGAAGGCGGACGCGGCGGAAAACATCGCCCGGATGAAGGCCATGGGCGTTAAAAACCTGCTGCTGCTTTCGGGGGATAACGCCAGCGCCGTCGCCAAAGTTGCGGCGGGGCTGGGCATTCCGGATTGCCGGGGAGAATTGCTTCCTCAGGATAAGCTGGCGGTGATTCGGGAATTGCAGGCCCAGGGCCGGGTAGTCACCTTTGTGGGGGACGGAATTAACGACAGCCCCGCCCTGGCCGCTTCGGATACGGGCATCGCCATGGGCTCCGGAACGGACGTGGCCATCGACAATTCCGACGTGGTGCTGATTCGGTCGGATCTGGAAAGCCTGGCCCGGGCGCTGAACCTGGCCAGAAGAACCGTCCGCGTTCTGTATGAAAACATCGCCCTTGCGGTGAGCACGGTGGCGCTGTTGCTGGCGGGGCTTTTCGCCGGTTCCGTGCATATGTCCGCGGGCATGCTGATTCACGAAGCCAGCATTTTGGCGGTCATCTTAAACGCAATGCGTCTTTTGATCCCATCCAGAAAGAAAAAGGAGAGAAAACCATGAAGAAAACCATTCAGATGGAAGAACTGGTCTGCCCCATGTGCGCCCAGAAAATCGAGACCGCCCTGCGAAAGGCCCCCGGTGTCATCAGCGCCACGGTGCTGTACAACGCCAGCAAGGCCAAGGTGGAATTCGACGAAACCCAAACCAGCCTGGAAGAACTTATGCGGGTCATTACCGCCCTGGGCTACGAAATCGTCCGGTAAAAAGGAGGAATCGCGCGATGAAGGAAGAAACGATGCTGACCCTGAACAAGATTCTGCCCGTGGTAGAGCGGGTGCACGGAGAACATCATCCGGAATTGCATCAGGTGGCGGCCCTCTACGAGGAATTGAAGAACGCTCCCTCGGAAGAAATTTTTCGGAAGCTGCGGGAGGTCACCCAAAATTACGCCGTTCCGGCGGACGCGTGTCCCACCTATGTCAAAACCTACCGGCTGCTGGAAGCGCTGGACCGGGAACACGTATGCTGAAGGATGCCTGCTGCTGCACGGCCCAGCCCTGCGCCGCCCAGATTTCCATCTTTCAGCACCTGGATTTGCAAAGCCTGGAGGAAATCAGCAACATCGCCGTGCATCGGAAGGTGCACAAGGGGGAAATTCTGTTTTCTCCCGACGAACATCATGGGCTGTATCTGATTTCAGAGGGGCGCATCAAGGTTTATGAAATCACCCCCTCCGGCCGGGAGTATCTGCTGCAGGTGCTCCACAAGGGGGATTTCGTAGGGGAAGAGGCGCTGTTTGGGGAAGAGGCGACCTATACCTACGGGGAAGCGCTGTCGGAGGGCCGCGTGTGCTTTATCGCTCGGAAGGATTTTCTGGAATTGCTATCCCGGCATCCCTCCATCAGCCTGAAACTGCTGGAGGAATTCAGCCGGAGAATGCGCCGCAGTGCCCACCAGACCGCCACCAACGGGGAGCCGGTTCTGGCGCGGCTGGCGGAATATCTGCTGAACCTTTCGGCGGCGCAGGACAGCTGCCGAATCGAGATTCCGCTGCCCCTGAAGGAACTGTCCGCCTATCTGAACACCACCCCGGAAACCCTCTCCAGAAGGCTGCGGGAACTGGAAACGCGGGGCGTGATCTCCCGGGAACGCAGGAGCGTCACCCTTCTGGAAAAACAGAAACTGCAGGACTGCATCTGAAAAAACGGGCGGGAGCCGTCGTTGGACGCTCCCGCCTGTTTTCGTTGCCGGTGGAGGGCCGATATGCTATAATTGTTCTGGAAAACTGATGAACACGGGGACGAAGCGCCATGAAAATTTATGAAGTCGAAAAAAGAACTCCCGCCTTATTGGAGCGTCTTCTGCAGCTTTGGGAAACTTCCGTCCGGGCGACCCATGGGTTTCTGTCGGAGGCGGAAATCGGAAAAATCAGGGGATACGTGCCCCGGGCGCTGCGGGAGGTTCCGCGCCTGGTCGTCGCCGAAACTGATTCAGGCCGACTGGCAGGCTTTCTGGGCGCAGACGGGCCTCGCCTGGAAATGCTGTTTCTCGCCCCGGAGGAACGCGGCGCGGGGCTGGGCAGACGGCTTCTGGAATATGGAATGGGCAATCTGGGAATCCGGGAACTCACCGTTAACGAACAGAATCCCCAGGCGGTAGGATTTTATACGCACATGGGCTTTCAAACCTATCGGCGCACGGCCCGGGACGAGGAAGGAAATCCCTATCCGCTGCTGTACATGAAGCTGTAGTCCATCAGGCGAGGCAGGGAAGGACGAAAAGCGTGCTTAATATCGATAAATTAAATTGGAATTTGCCTGAGGAACAGCAGCGGCGGCAAATAGAGACCCTTCGCCTTGAAGACGACGGGGAGATCGAGACGTTGATTTTGCCGCCAGGGAAAAAGGACTGTTGGCAGAATTGTGCGATTGTATTGAGTGGATTGGACGACGCAACCCTGACGCGGTTTTTGCCGGGCGTTTTGCAATGGTTTCGGGATTTGAACTGGCCCGGCGTGGACACGATTGAAAAACGGTTGAAGCAGATGCCGGAAGAGACGGTAAAAACAGCGGTTTCTGCGGCCGTCGCCCGTGCAGACAGGGAAGGCGACGAGGAATGGGCGGAAAATTTGCAAACCGTATTGGGGCGTTAAAATGAAAAATGCGCCGGCCTCCCCGGCCTAGGGCTGAGGAGACTGACGGGAGAATACGCCGAATTTCTGCACGGCCCAGCTGACGACGAACAGGATCAGCTCCGTGGTCAGCTTGGCGACGTAGCGGTTCAGGTGCAATGCGTCTACCAGCAGCATCAAAATCAGCGTGTTGGCGCAGAGGATGCCCAGGGCCAGCAGGGCGTACCGGGGCGCGGAACGGGAGACGCGGCCCTGATCCCGGAAGACATAGCGGCGGTTGATGGTGTAATTGACGCTGGCGCTGACCAGCCGCGCCAGTATGTTGCACAGGGGAAGCAGCCCGTTGCCCATCAGCGCCGCCAGCGCGCTGAACAGGCCGTAATCTACCAGAAAGCCCACAAAGGAGGAGGCGGCGAAGGCGAAAATTTCCCGGTAAATGCGCCATGCGTCCTGGAAGGGCCTAAAGTGGGAAGAGGCGTTGCCGTCGATGTACACCGTTTCGATGGGCACTTCCCGAATGGGCACGTTCTGCCGGGCGCAGGCCAGCAGCACGTTCATTTCGTATTCGTAACGCTCCCCCTGCACGGACAGCAGAAAGGGGATCATCTGGCAGGAAAAGGCCCGAAGCCCCGTCTGAGTATCCCGCACTCGGCGATGGGCCAGCAGGGCGAATACGTTTCGCGTAATGGCGTTGCCCATGCGGCTTTTCAGGAGCACCTTGCCGGTGAAGGCTCGACTGCCCAGGGTCAGCGCCGAGGGATTTTCGCCTGCCGCCAGTAAGGTTTTGGCGATGTCCTCCGGGCGATGCTGCCCGTCCGCGTCGGCGGTGACCACGAAATCGTCGGCGCCGCCGATCCCGGCGATATAGTTCATCCCGGTTTTCAGCGCCGCCCCTTTGCCCTTGTTTTCGGGGTGGGTTAAAAGCGTGACGAAGGAATCCGCCGCCTGGAATATCGGGGCGTAGGCGGGCCCGCTGCCGTCGTCTACCACGATGACGGTATAGCTTTCTTCCGTCAGCCGGCGGCAGAGCTGAATCAGCTTTTCGTCCGGCTGATAGGCGGGAATCAGGGCGTAGTTTTTGCGTTCCATGTGGAAGCTCCTGTTACTATATATTTGCCCCATGTTCGTGGCAGCCAGCCATAGGTGAGGGACATCTCATTGCCTAAGCTGTACAATGGAAGAGCAATGGTCTGACGAGATGCTCCAAGAGCAGCGCGCTCGTACGAAAGTCAGCCAGCCGGCCTTCCATTGTGCAGCGTTCGATTTGTGCAGGTTGAGCGCCCGGCGCGGCCGCTCGAGTCAGCGAACAGATAGAATCGGCGATGGGTAAAGGCGGAATGCCATTGCAGTAACACATCGGGAGGATTTCATATGTTCGCAGTTGGGGTAGATGTTTCCAATGGCCGGAGCACGGCTGCCGTGCTCGGCGCCCGGCGGAAGGTTGTCATGAAGCCGTTCGAGGTTCCGCACACCGCGGACGGCTTTGCTTTTCTAATAGAGAAGCTGCGCGGATTGAACGGCGAAGCTCGGATCGTCATGGAGCACACGGGCCGGTATTACGAATCCTTTGCCATGAGCATGTACCGCGCCGGCTTCTTCGTCTCCGCCGTGAACCCGCTGGTCATCAAAGACTACCGGGAGGGCGTCGACGTCCGCAAAGTGAAGACCGACAGGGCCGACGCTCTGAAAATCGCCCAGTCCGCTCTTGACAAGTGGGAGATTTTGCCGCAATATACTCCCATGGATACGATTCGTTATGATCTCAAGACGCTGCACCGGCAGTTCCAGCTGTCGAGCAAGACCAGAACCGCGCTGAACAACAACCTGATAGCCCTGCTGGAGCAGAGCTATCCCGGTGTAAACCGTTACTTTGACAGCCCGGTGCGACCGGACGGCAGCCAGAAGTGGGTCGATTTCGTGGATACCTTCTGGCACGTGGACTGCGTCGCCAGTCTCAGCCGGAGCGCCTTTGCGGAGCGCTACCGGAAGTGGTGCAAACGTCACGGCTACAATTTCTCCGAGCAGAAAGCTCTTGAATTGCACGCGGACGCCCGGCAGAAGTTTCCGCTGGTGCCCAAGTCCGACACCTGCAGGCTGCTGGTGAAGGAAGCGGTCGCTCAGCTCAGAACTGTTTCCCGCACGGTGGAAGCCTACCGCGCCGAGATGAATCGCCTGGCCTCTCAGCTTCCGGAATACGAGACCGTCATGGCCATGACCGGCGTCGGAAAATCCATGGGCCCGCAGCTGATCGCCGAGATCGGCGACCTGCGCCGCTTCGCGCATCAGAAGTCGCTGGTAGGCTTTGCGGGAACCGATCCCATCAAGGATGATTCCGGCGACAAGGTTTCTGAAAGCAAGCCCAGCAGCAAACGCGGCTCTCCCTACCTGCGCAAAACGCTCTTTGTCGTCATGACCATCCTGCTTCAGCTTCAGCCGCAGGACGATCCCGTCTACCAGTTCCTCGACAAGAAGCGATCCGAGGGCAAGAAGTACTACGTCTACATGACCGCCGGGATGACCAAATTCCTGCGCATTTACTACGGCCGCGTTCGCGACTGCCTGAAGGCGAAGGGACTCTGGGATCAGCCCATGCTGGAACCGGGCAGCTCTGACTGATAGAGCTTGCCGCGCAAGCTCTTGACCTCTGCACTGCTCAGACGGCGCGGTCTGTCAAGGATGCCGCAGGCACGGCGCAGCCGCATGTCCTTGACGGACCGCGACGGCTGTGCTACCGCTCCTTTTCGACCGGCGTTTCGGCGGTGGTCTGTTTGGTGTACGCATTTTGCTTTTTCCCTTCTCAAACTTTTTTCGGTTATGACTCATTTGGGACTTGACTTTTTATTTGCAGGCTTCCGGAGCGTCCCTTTTTTCATGAATAGTACATCTCATTAAGTCCTCCTATTTTCGTTTTTTGTTAGTATGTCGTTAATATTCATATTTAGTCGCAAATAAATATTGATATTAACAATTCATTGCGTTATAATAGAAGAAATATCATTTGATCATTTATGTGACAGGAGGTATAAAGATGGGATTGCAGGATTCAATACAGAAAACTTCCGAAATTAGTGAACAATCTAAGATCATTCGCAATATATGTTTGCTAGATATTTCCGAAGGGTATAAAACAATGGCAAAACACATCTATAAAACAATCTGTGATGCAGCCGCGAATCAAATTAAAAATCGGGTTCGTGATTGCGTTGGCATTGTGAATATCACCGGAGATTATGATATTCGTGGACCGCGATGGGTTGCTTACAAAGTAGAACAGATGTATAAAGATAGTCCTGATTATCTTTGCAATTGTGAAAAGGTTATGGAATCAGCAAAAGATATATACAGCAGCAAAGGATTCAGGATCTATTATGTTGAAGGTGATATGAACGTAGGATGGGATTTGTTTACCCAAAGAAGCCAGAATGAAGAGCATTTTTTAACTAGTACATACCATGTCTATGTAAACAAAACGGCACATTGGCAGTCTGTATGGGAAATTCTACAGCAATTGGCAGCTAAGGATAAAATTCATATTGAACTCCTATACGCCATTGAAAAGTGTCAGTATTATTACAAAGATCGGCGATATTCCCCCTATGAGCACATGGGCTATATTGAAGATACATCAGGCGAACAATCTTTCGAACATAAGTATAAGAGCTTCCTTGGTTCAAGAGAATTTATTAAAGTCGAGCCTGTTATTAGGTATACCTACAAAAACCAGATTTAATTCATATCCATTAAGCACACAACCACCCTCGAACGGGTGGTTCGGACCGCTGACACCCCCGTCAAATAGCAAAGGGCGGGGTTTGTCAATGCTTTATGGTGCCCGCGCCCTGATCAACGACCCGGTGATTCTTCTTGCCGACGAGCCTACCGGGAATCTCGACAAAAAGGCGGCAGACGAGATCATGGAGCTGCTGCTCGCCGTCAACCGTCGCGGAAACACCGTGCTGCTGGTGACGCATGAGCAGCGGTACGCCAACCTGTGCAGGCGAAGGATTGAGATCAACGATGGGAAGATCCTCGTATGAGAGAGCGCGGTGTGCGCCGCACCCGAGGCACATTAAGCGGCCGGAATGAGAGCGTTTATAAAGATTTTCCTCTATCGCCGGCATTGACACGGCGTCGGTCGTTTTCCGTGTGATGTCCCCGAAGGAAGGCGTGCTTCAGGGAACCGCGGGCATAGGTGAAGGGATTGTAATCCGGCTCTACGCAGCCCCACAGAAACATCCGCTGCCGCAGGGAATCCAGGGCGAGCCCCTCATATTTTAATACAAATCGTCCCAGCAGGAGATGGTCTTTTGTTTTCATGTAGAGACTCCTTTCTTTCGCCGGCTTCCGTCGGCGAATCGGCCTTTTGGACCTTTCATTTTCTTATACGTATTTCCGCAAAAAAAGTTGGAACAAAAATTCGGCTCCGCGGAAAAACGGAGCCGAGGCGATGAATTTTATTTGATCTTGTTGCCGCAATGGTGGCAGAAACTGTCCTTTGCCCCCACCTTGCCGCCGCAATTGGCGCAGCGGGCTCCCAATTGAGCGCCGCAGAAGGAGCAGTACAGGTGTCCGGCGCTTTGAGCCGCGCCGCAGGCGGGGCAGAGGGTGGCGCTGTGCTTGTAGATTTTGTAGACGATCAGGCCGATGAGGTTGGTAAACAGGCCGATGAGCCCCCAATACAGGGGAGAGAGCTTGCACCGGGCCGCGTCCCGATACATCCACAGGGCCACCAGCACCCAGTAGACGCAGACCAGCAGCATGGCCAGCGCCGCCGTGACCTTTAAAGCCGTTTCGCCGCCGGGTACAGAGGTGGGCCGGGTGATGACGTATGCCGTGCCGCCTGCCTTTCGGGCCTGAACGCGGTTGAGCATGTACACGGTCTTGGCGGAAAGCCCATTCTCGAAGGCGCTTTCGTCGTCATATTCGCTGCGGATCTTGCCGAAATCGTGGCTTACGATGGAGTTCAGCATGAATTCGTCGCCCTTGACCTGCAAAAACACTGCCTCCGGATAATCGGCAGAAGCCAGGTATTTCTTCGCGTCGCCCACTTTGGTTAGCGTCAGGGGGCCCGCCGCAAATTTCGAATCCTTGGCGGAATAGAGAATCTGCTGGTTTTCGTCCACCACCAGAATGTCCACCACGTCTTCGGAAGCGGCTGCCGTTTTGTCCGCCGCCATGCGCAGGGCTTCCGGGGTTTTTGCCTCTTCCAGACGGGCGTACTGCCAGGCGAATTTCAGCCGCTGCCGGTAGAGATAGCCCACGGTTCCCCCGCAGAGTACCCCGGTGATCACCGCCAGCACCAGATACCACACCGCGATTTTTTTGAAATTCCATTTGGAAAGCATCTTTTCAAGCCTGTTCATAGAGAAATCCCTCCCTGATGTTCCGTTTTATTCAGCAGCGCCGGCAAAAGCAGCAGCGTGCTCAGGCACATAAACACAATTGGCACGATCAGAAGCGTCAGCGAAACCCCGAAAAGCACCAGCAGCGCCGGTACCGTGACCACCAGAACGCACAACAGCAGAAACAGCCGGGCCTGAATTCGTTCCTTCCGGGCTGCCGCCAGCGCATCGCATTTTTCAACGATGGCCGGGGTCAATTGGCGGATACAATCCTCAGAATTCGGACGCATGGGTCATCCATCCTCCTTTTTTAATAGCTTTCGAAGCTTTACCGTACCCTCGTGAATCCGGCTTTTAATGGTTTTCTGAGGTACGCCGAAGCGCTGCGCGATTTCCTGCAGGGTAAGACTTTCCACGTATTTCAACCGGATGGCCAGCCCCTGTTCCGGGGGCAGGGAATCTATCGCGGCCAGCGCCTTCTGATATTGCAGGCGCCGCGCCACCAGGTCGGAAACGTCTTTCCCATCGGAAAGGGGAAGATCGTCCACGTCCTCCAGAACAATCCGGTTTTGCGCAGGTAGTCCACGTAACAGTTTTTGGCGATGGTGACAAGCCAGGTGCCCATTCCGGCGGCGCCGTTGCAATCGAAGGTTTCGATGCTGCGGATCATTTTCAGAAAGGTTTCCTGGGTCAGGTCCTGGGCCAGAAGCGCGTCCTGCATCGCCTTCAGAAGGAAGCCGGAAACATAATCGTAATACTGGCGAATCAACGTTTCAAAGGCCTGTCGGTCGCCTCGTTGACAGCGCCGAATCAGTTGCGTCTCATTCACGGTTTCCTCCTCCTTTTGTTTTCGTATGGTTATACGCATTTCCGGGCCTCAGGTTGGAAAATTTTTTCGGTTTTTTTCGCGGAACGGCTGGGGGGATATGCCAAGGGCCCGCCGGAGAACCGGCAGGCCCCTGAAAAACTGGGTTTATTCTTCCGCGGGAACGGCTTCCACCGTCACGCTCTGATCCTGCATCTCCTTCTCGGCGATCAGGTCTTCGATGGTTTCCTTGGTGCGCATCAGATCTTCCACCGACATGGTTTCGAAACCGGCGGCGGGGGACTTCACCTTCACGCCGTGGCGGCGCAGGAAGCCGTCCACCTTGTCCTCGTTGTGCTTATAGGCGCAGAAGCCCACCAGGCTGGCGCCCACGCCGATGAGAATGCCCTTGACCAACGGATTGTTGCCGAACATAGAGAATTTCCTCCTTCTTCTTGCCGGAAAGGCAGGTTAGCCTTTGTGCGCGATCATTTTTTCCATACCCTGCTGAAACATGCTGCCGGCAAAGGCCAGTTCGCTTTCGCCGCCCGCCATGGGGGTCAGCGTCAGCGCGTCCTTTGTGCGCTTGATCAGATAGGGCTGCTCGCGGGGAGAGCGGGGAATCAGATGACGGCCAAAGGTGATAATCCACGCCAGCAGGCTGGCGCGTACCGCGCCGGGCTTGCCGACGGAATTGATGAGATAGACGATGGACATGACCTCGGGATCGAAGCTGCCTCGCACGTGCAGCTCCTGATAGCCATGCTCCACCACGGCGGCCAGCGTCGCGCCCGTGGAAAGCCAGCGGGTAAACGCCGTCAGCGACGAGTCCGCCAGGGAAAGGGCCCCGTCCAGCCCAATGCACAGAAGCGCCAGATAGCCGCTGGGGGCCATGGAAAATCCCTGCTCTTCGCAGTGGCGGACGTGCAGAAGCTTGGCCTGAGACTGGAGGGCGTAGGCCGCGCCAATACGGACGATGAGCTGCGCCTCGTCGATGACTTCGGGGTCATATTCGCACAAAAGGGTGCGAATGCGGGGGGTATACCGGCAGGCCTTTACCCCCGGTATGCTGCAAAAGGGAATTTCCGAGGAAATCGGGCGTTCCAGCTGCAGCCGAATCCGTCCGCGGATTGCGGACAATACTTCCAGATGAATGGCTCCCTGTTCGCTGCGCATTATGCCCTCCCGTCCCCGGGCTTCATGAACATCAGCCGCAGGGAATTTGCCACCACCAAAATGGTGGAAGAATTGTGCAAAAGAGCGCTCATCATCACCGAGATGCCGCTTGCCGCGCCCAGAATCAGGCCAACGGAATTAATGGCGATTACCAGGGCAAAGTTCTGGTGAACAATGCGCATGGTGGACCGGGCCAGACGGCGCAGCGCGGGAATCATCATGGGATCGTCCCGGTTGATAATCACGTCGCTGGTTTCCATGGCGATGTCCGTGGACTTGCTGCCCATGGAAATGCCCACGTCGGCATAGGCCAGGGCAGGCGCGTCGTTGATGCCGTCGCCCACCATTACCACGCCGTTGCCCTGCACCTGCAATTTCAGCACGGCCTCCGCCTTCTGTTCCGGCAGAAGCTGCGCCCGGTAGCCGTCCGCGCCTACCTGCTCCGCCACGGTTCGGGCCTGAGATTCCAAATCCCCGGTGAGCAGCTCGATGTCGCCCACGCCGTCGTAACGCAGGCTGTTGATGGCCCGGCGCACGTTCTCCCGGGGGCTGTCCATGGCGTACAATACCGCCACGATTTCCTGATC
Organism: uncultured Eubacteriales bacterium; assembly: GCA_902767315.1. Lineage (GTDB taxonomy): Bacteria > Bacillota > Clostridia > Christensenellales > Aristaeellaceae > RUG11247. Next base: position 20,937 of record CACXHB010000015.1, on the reverse strand, counting down.
TACGCCCACATAGTTGGGAATGGCGCCGGTGTCCTGAGGCAGCGGCGCGGCGGCGATGACGCCGTTTTCCCGCATGTATTTCAAGTTGCCTACCCGCACGATTTTGCCGTCCGCCTGGGTGCGGCTGCCCCGGGAAACTTCCGTGATGATGTCGCCGTGGGGCAAGGGCTGTGCGCCCAGCTGCCGGCCGTAACGCATGATGGCGTCGCCCAGGGGATGGGTGCTGGTCTCTTCCGCCGCCATGGCGTAGGAAAGCACCTCCGCGTGGGTCATTTCCGGCTTCAGAAGCGCCATGGAGACTACCTGAGGCTTGCCCTCGGTAATGGTGCCGGTTTTGTCCAGCAGCACGGTGTTGGCGCTGCTCATCTGTTCGATGAAGGTGCCGCCCTTGATCAGCACGCCCTGCTTAACGGCGGTGTTGATGGCCGCGGAGAAGGCCGTGGCTGTGGAAAGCTTGATGCCGCAGGAATAGTCGATTACCAGCATCTTCAGCGCCTTCTGGGGATTCTTCGTCACCAGCCATACCGACAGGCACAAAAGGAAATTCAGCGGCACCAGATAATTGGAAAACTTGTCCGCATAGCGCTGAATGGGGGCCTTCTTCAGTTCGCTGGCCTCCACCATGCCCACAATGCGGGAAATTACCGTCTGATCGCCTACCTTCGCGGCCTGCACGTGAATGGTGCCGCTTTTTACCACGGTGCCGGCGAATACCTCGTCGCCTTCCCGCTTTTCCACCGGCACGAATTCGCCGGTAATGGGGCTCTGGTCCACCACGGCTGCGCCGTATACCACCTTGCCGTCCACGGAGATTTTTTCGCCGGTGTGCACCGCCACCACGTCGCCGGTGCCGATCTGCGCCATGGGGCAGCGCTCCACTTTGCCGTCGGAAAGCACCTTCCAGGCCTCGCCCTCGTCGGCGGAGAGCATCTTCTTAATGGAAGAACGGGTGCGCTCGATGGTGTAGGAGGTCATCAGCTCCGCCAGATCGGAAAGGGCCAGAATCATCAGCGCGGAATGGGCGTTGCCCAGCAGCAGGCTGGCCACAATGGAGGTCACCGTCAGGAAATCGGCGTTGGGCCGCTTCTCCCGGCGCAGCCCCTCCCAGGCGTTTTTGGCCATGGGCGCGGAAAGACCCAGGCTGGCCAGCGTTTCCAGCGAGGTAAAGTTCGTCAGTGCGCCGCCCATCAGCGGGGTGGTAAACATCGTATTCCCCAGGGCCAGCGCTCCGGCGTTGATTGCCAGACGCTTGGCCAGCCGGGCGGTGGTCATGGGCGCTTCGACGGGTTCGTCGCCGCTTTTCGCATGACGCGCCCGCAGCGCGGCCATGCTGTACCGGGCCAGAACCAGATCCGTCTGCTCTGAAAGAAAGCTGGAATCCGGAATTTTCTCGTCGTATTGCAGGAGAATGCCGCCGGTGCAGGCGGTAACCCGCGCCAGACGCACCCCGGGAATGTCCGCCAGCTCCGCGGCGATTTCGGGGCTTTCGTCCTTCAGATATTGCAGTCCTTCCACTGCCAGACGAAGCCGGCCGGGCAGGCTGTGCATGACGCGACTTTTCATAAAGCCGTCAATGTGTTCTTTTCTAAGCATAGTTATCCTTCTTTTTGCTGAGGCAGCCGCAGAATCAGCCGCTGGCGTACGATCTGCGCCAGCGTCGCTTCGCTCACGTCCTGCCAGAGGTCCTCTTTGAAAATTTGGATGCCTTCGTCCACCACAATGTCCACCCAGCGCAATATGGCCCGGGCGTTGGTGGTTTTTGCGTCATATCGGATCAGCAACGTGCCGATGCGCGGGTTGATTTCCGCGGCGGAAACCCCCGGCAGCAACCGCAGTACCTCCTGAGTATAATGCAGATAGGGCGCGGCCTCCTTGGGCAGCAGATGGTATTTTCCAAAACTCAGCCGAAGCCGGCCGGGCAGATTGCATTCCACCGTGGGCTTCAGGCACAGCCGCAAAAACCCTTCGCTGAACTTATTCATAATCTTGCGCTCCAAATAGCTTGGAAGCCCACCACAGCAGGGTCATTGCCCCGGGCGAGGCCCAGCCTTCCAATTTCTTGCTGCGCAAAGCCGCAATGGTCAGCGCACCTGCCGCCAGGGTGGGCGCGTCCAGAAGATCGCCGGTCGCGTCCAATACCCCCTGATTGACGCTGCGCAGCAAAAGGGCGACGCCCTGCCGCGCCTTGCTTACGGGAGCGGCTTTTATCTTTTCATCCAGGCCCATCAGCTTCATGACCGCCCCCAGCACCACGCTGGCCTGCACCCGGGCTTCGTCATACCGAATCAGCACGCTGCCGGTCACGGGCTGCAGCGCTACCTGATGAATCACGCCCGTGCCCTCCAGCTGCGCCGCCATCTGTCGGGCCAATTCAGGCTGCTGCTGAATGGTGGGCACGTACAGACGCATGCGCCCGGGCAGGCTGGAACGCACCTCTGCCACGCCGCGGAAAGAAGGAAGCTTCATCAGATTGTGCTCCTGTTTTTTAGGCAGCGCCGCCGCGGCTCCCGCAGCCAGCGCCAACCACCAGACGCCTTTCATAGGAATACCTCCTGTGGATTGCAGTAAAGTTAGCAGTGACTAACTTTATGACGAAAGAAACGACGGTCACGTTTCTCCGTCTCCCCTATTGTATCACATCTGAGCAGGTTGTCAACAAATCTTTGTTTGCGGATTGTTTTGCGTTGGCAAAATTTTCCCGGCGGATTTGACATGGGAGGCGGGTTGGATGGAAATGTCAATATTCATTACCGGAATAAATCAAATTTTATAAATCGGGGGGAGGCTAAGAATTCGATACAGGACGAGCTCATGCTGCAATTCCAGAAGATGGACCATGCCTACGACGCGTATGCCAAGGCGCGAAACATGAATTATCTCAACCTGATGGCGCACACCCTTTTCGGGGAAGACAGCGCTGCGAGGAAATGGCCCGGCCGGAATAGCACCGGTTAGGGCCGCTGTTCCCGCAGGGGGCGAAGTACTGCGCAGCACGCAAGCACTAGGGCGATGGTGCATCCCCAGGAGAGGGGAAAGGCCCGGTACAGCACCTGAAGAGACGGACGCCTGCGAAAGACCGTGAAAATCCACGCGATGCGGAAGGCGCAGGTGCCCGCCATGGTGCTGGCCGCCGGGAGAAGGGCGTACCCCGCGCCCCGCAGCATGCCCGCGGGAATTTCGTACAGGCAGCAGACAGGCTCAAAGGCCAGAATGCCCAGAATCCGCAGACAGGCGCTTTCAATCACCGCGCTTTCCGGGGAAAACAGCCCCGCAAACTGTTCTCGGAAGACGACGATGGGCCCGATCATCCCGGCGCTGCAAATCAGGGAAAGCCCCAGACACAGGCGCAGAATTTTCCGGCACCGGGCCCGGTTTCCTGCGGCGAAATTCTGGCTGACGAAGGTGGTGGCCGTCTGTCCAAAGGCGGTAATGGCGTAATAGGTGAAGTATTCGAAATTCATGGCGATGGTGCTGCCGGCGATGGCCACCGCGCCGAAGCGGTTCACGGAAGCCTGCACGAAAATATTGGCAAAGCAGAACACCGCTCCCTGAAGGGCCGCGGGAATCCCCATTTTCAATATATCCAATATTTCTCCGCCGCCGAGGCGCAGTGGACGAAGGGCCGGGCGGAACGCCGGGTCCTTTTTCAGCCGCAGCAATACCATCCCGGCGGAAAGCAGCGTAGACAGATCCGTGGCGATGGCCACCCCAGCCACGCCCATGTGAAACCCCAGCACAAACAGCAGGTTCAGCAGCACGTTGGCCACGCCGGAAAGGGCCAGCGCGAAAAAGGGAGAGCGGCTGTCCCCCCGGGCCCGGAGAATGGCCGCGCCGAAATCATATAACAGCAAAAAGGGATACCCCGCCAGATAAATGCGCAGATAGCTTTCCGCGGCGGGAAGAATTTCCGCAGGCGTTTGAATCAGACGCAGTAACCCCCGGGCCACCCCCTGACCCAGCAATAGTCCCGCGATGCCTGCGATGATTGCCAGCAAAAGCGCGGCCTGAGTCAGACGGGGAAGGGCCGCGTGCTGCTTCCGGCCGATGCAGCCGGCGATCTGGATATTTGCCCCCAGGGCCAGGCCGGAGGACAGGGTCACGATCAGCGCCACGATTTCGCCGTTGGCGCCCACCGCCGCCAGGGCGTTTGCGTCTCCAAAGGAGCCCACGATAGAGGTGTCGGCGGCGTTGAACAATTGCTGAAGCATGCTGCTCAGGGCGATGGGCAGGGTAAACAGCAGAATTTTCCCAGCCAGAGGCCCGTGCAGCATATCCATGTGTTGGGAGGCGCGTTTCATCCTTTGAATTCCTCCTAAATTGTGCTTGCATCATCATACACCCGCTGATAAAATAAGAAAAGTGAATCTTATTGATATGATGCATCGAAAAAAGGAATGAATTTATATGGATAATCCGCAGCTGAAATATCTGGCCTTTGTCCGAACGGTGGAGCGGGGCAGTTTCACCAAAGCCGCTCAGGAGCTGAACTACGCCCAATCCTCCGTCAGCAAAATGATTGCCGACCTGGAGCGGGAATGGGGCGTGAGCCTGCTGGAGCGCAGCCGCGCCGGAATCTGCCTGACATCCGAAGGCAAAGAAATACTGCCCTATGTCCGGGCACTGCTCAACGATCAGCAACAGCTGGAGGACGCGCTGCATCGGATGAAGGGGGTTCAGACGGGGATGGTGCGCATCGGCACCTTCGCCAGCGTGGCCATCCATTGGCTGCCCAATATCTTCGCGGAATTTCAAAAGGACTATCCCGGCATTGATTATGAAATGCTGCTGGGGGATTACGATGAGGTAGAGAGCTGGATTGCGGAAGGCCGGGTGGATTGCGGCTTTTTGCGCCTGCCCTGCCGCGGGGATTTCGATACCCTGCTGCTGAAGGAGGACGAATACAAGGCGGTGCTGCCGGTGGGCCACCCCCTGGCCCAAAAGGAGAAAATCGCCCTGGAGGATTTGAACGGCCAACCCTTTCTGCTGCTGGAACACGGGGGCAAAACGGAGGTGTCCGATCTATTGGAGCAGCGGGGTGTGCGCCCCCATGTGCGTTTTACCACCTGGGAGGATTTTTCCATCCTGTCCATGGTGGAAAAGGGGCTGGGCGTGGGCATATTGCCGGAAATGATTCTGCGGCGCGTTCCCTATCGCGTGGAAATCCGCTCTCTGGATATGCCCTATTATCGCAAAATCGGCCTGGCCATGAAGCGCCGGGAACGGCTGCCCGTCGCGGTGGAAAAGTTCATCAGATATTTGAAATTCCGGGAAAATTGAGCAAAAAGCAAGAGGATCCGTCGCCCGCCGGGGCGTCGAATCCTCTTTTGGTTTATTGGAGAAAGATTACTTGCCGATCTTCAACACGGGAGCCTCGTTCAGGCCGAAGTCCATCAGATCGTAAGCGTCTGCGCCGGGTTGATGGGTCGGCGCCCATTTCCACATGCCGGGCCACGCGCTGCCGCGGGTGGTCTCGCTGCCGAAGTGGGGGCCCATCAGGTTCTTCAGGCTGCCGCACACCCGCAGGGTGATTTCGTTGTCGCCCGCCTTCAGCAGGGAAGCGACGTCCTGGGGCAGGTGGCCGTCCACGTTCAGCAGCACTTCCGTGCCGTTGACGATGGCGGAAACCGCCGTCGCGCCGTAATTGCCGACAAACAGCGTGGCCGCGGCGGGAGTCGCGTCCAGATGGGCGGTGTAGCGATAGTTCACGGCGTAGGGGTAGAAGGGCTTGCCCTGTTCCTTCCAGGAGCCGTATCCCAGCTTGGTTTCGGGGCCGATGACCCAGCGGTTGTCCACGCTGCGCACATCGAAATCGCCCCGGAGATAGACGCTTTCCAGCTCCAGACGCACGTCGAAGGTGTCCGCCACCACGGTGACCACGTTCTCGCCGTCCTTCAGGTAAGCGGTGATATCCGCAACGCCGAAGTGCTCGTCCAGATAGTGCTCGTTTTCCAGCCACGGCACGGCCACGCCGTTGATTTCCACCCGGCACAGGGTGTACTGCTCGGCGGTGACGTCCATCTTCGTGGGCCGGAAGCCCTTCTCCAGGAAGAAGTGATAATCCGCGGAGAAGCCGCTGCCGGGGCCGTAGTTGGGGTTCTTGTTCATCAGGTTGTTCTTATACTGCACCTTGTTATCCCAGGGGTTGTTCTGGAAGCCCCGCTGGGTGAAGATGCGGTCGCCGCCGCGAATGACGGAAACGTCCTTCAGCTCCATGTGGTCCATGTGCACGTCGCAGTAGCCGATGGGCAGCTGGTTGGGCTGTTCGGACTCGATGGCGGTAAGCTTCAGGGCAACGGCGGTATCGGCCGCGGCGGCATCCGCCACGTCCGCCGCTTCGCCCACCATGATCATGGCGGACTGGCAATGGGTCAGCTTCAGGGGGAAGGAGACCTTGCCGTCCCTGGCGGTGTAATGCACACCCTGCACCTCGCCGGTGTACAGCATGTATTCGCAGGCCTTGTCGCCGGGAACAGTGACCACGCCGTCAAAATCGCTGAAGGAATGGTTCACGATGAAGTAGACCTCGCGGCCGTCGTCCAGCACCCGGCGCATGTGGGTCATGCCCCGCAGGAAGGGAACGTTGGCGCTCATCCGGCGGCCGATGAGGGCTTCCAGGCGCGCGTCCACGTTTTCCAGGGCGATTTCTTCCCAGCCCTTGGCCAGGTCGGCATAAGCGGCTTCGTCCTTCAGGCCTTCCACATAGGGGCCGGGCTTGCCCACGGCCAGCAGCTTCACGCCGGAGGCCTCCGCCTTCTTCAGCAGATCCACCGTCACGGTGCGCAGGTTCTTCATGTCGCCGGAAATCAGCACCACGTCGTAGGTCTGCTTGCCCACCTTCAGCTGCCTGCCGTCCACGCTGCCATGGCGCTCCATGGTGTACTCGTCGCCAAAGTCGTAATCCCACTGGTGATCGGTCAGCGTCTGGGAAAGGGTCAGGAAGGCGGTCATGTCGGGATTCTTGATGGCGTCCAGGTTGGGGTCGCCGTAGATGCCGCCCTTTTCCTCCTCGTAGGGAGTGAGGTAGCCGGTGGTGGAGGGGTTCAAAAGCAGAATGCGCTGCTCCATCTTGCCCCGGGAAAGCAGGGTGCAAACGCGGCCGATGTAGTCGTTCATGGTGGTGTACTGATCCCACCAGGGCTCGCGCCAGTCAAAGGACTGCGGATGATCGCGTTTCCGTGCGCCTGCGATGGTGGCATAGGTCAGGTGCTGGTTGATAAAGTTGATGCCGTTGACCATCACCCAGTCCGCCATGCGCTTGTAATCGTCGAAGGTGGAATCCCAGCCGCCTGCGCCGTAGAGCTCGCACAGAGTGCGCTTTTTGCCAAACTGGTTGGAAGCGGAACGAATCTCCTGGATGGAAAGGGCCAGGGAATGGAATTCGGTGTCCCGCAGGTAGTTGGACAGCAGCATGTCGATGGCCGGCCACTGGTGATACTCATAGAAGGACTGCATGGAGGGGGAAGTGGCGGAGCCTACATGGGGCCACTGATGCTCCAGATAATGGCCGGTGAAGTTGATGTTGTGCTTTTCGCACCATTCGCCGGTGGGGGCAATGCTGTTTTTCACCCACAGATAGTGGATGGTCTTGTAATAATCGTAGCGGATCTTCTCGGCGGGATAGTCGAAAATTTCGCCGGAGAGATTCTTGAAGACGCAGGGCAGGTTCTTGGTGAGGCTGTAGCCGTTGTACTTCTCGAACTGATCCAGGAACCAGAAGCTGAAGGGCAGGGCGGGTGCGCCGGAACCGTAGACACTGCCGGCGGAAATGTTGGGCTCGTCGGTGAAGATGGCGGGCACAGCGTCGCCGAAGTCCTCGCCGAAGCGGCGATAATACTGCTCGTAGGTGGTTTCCATGAAGGCCTGATGCACCTCGGGGCGCAGCAGGTCGGTGAAGGCGAAGCCGGCCAGCCAGCCGGTGGTGTCGCTCTTTACCCGCAGCACCACGAAGACCTTTTCCGCGTGCTCCGCCCACTCGCTGTCGGGATAAACAGAAATGTCGTCCAAAATTTCAATCTTGTCGCCGTCGGTTTTGCAGGAGAAGGCGGCGATGGGGGTGTTGGCGGGGAAGCACATGCTCACGTTGCCGTCGGGCACGTCCTTGCTCAGGTCGATGATCTGATAGGTCATGCCTTCCGCCAGGCAATCCGGCAGCTGCGAAGACACATGGCCGCCGGCAAATCCGGAGGGATAGGAGTTTTCATCGTAGATGTACAGCTTCAGCCCCAGCTCCTTGGCAGTCTTCAGGGCAAAGCCCCAGCGATCGAACCACTCTTCAGAGAGATAGTCCGTGATCAGGCCCGGACGGGGATGCACAAAGGCGCCGCCGAAGCCGTGATTTTTCAGCTCCTTGAGCTGGAAGGCGATCTGCTGCTCGCTCATAAGGTCGTTCCACACCCACAGCGGCGCTGCACGGTGGGAAACCGGAGGATTGCGGAAGCTGTTTCTCAGTTCGTCCATGGTTTTCGTTCCTTTCTTTTGGGGTTATTTCCCGACTTTTACATATTCCACGCCCAGAAGCTGGGCAACCTTTTCAAAGAGCCTGGCGTTGTGGCCCACGCTCATGGCGCAATGATGGGTGGGAGCGTACTGAAACCACTGGTCCATATAATCGTCCAGGGGCATGCCAAAGTCCACATGCGTCTGGGTGTTGCCGATGGTGAGGATGGGGTGCTTCACGGCCACGCCTTCGGAGGCGATGAGCCGCAGCCTGCCCGCGCCGGTCTGGGTAAGGCCCAGGGTGGTAACCGGGCCGGAAATGACGTTGGCTTCCACGGAAACGCCGCTGCCCCGCTTGCCATGGAACACGCCCATGCCCCGCAGAACGGGCTTGCCGTCGGAAATGGAAATGTGGAAGGGCCCGTCGTGTCCCAGCAGCATGGTGTTGGTCAGGTAGTCCATGGCCACGATTTCCGTGAAGGAGCCGCCGGTGCCCAGCAGATCGCAGATCTTCATGGCTACGTTGGTCTTCAGGTCGCCTTCGCCGGCGCAGGGCACGCCCTTGGCCGTCAACAGGGAATGGCCCACGATGAAGCCGCCCTGCAGCTCCTCGTAATGATTGCCGTCCGCGCCGTGATAATAATAGGAAAGGCCGTCCAGCCGCCGGGCCTTCACCAGGCGCTCCTGTGCCGCCGCCACCCGGCAGGCCCAGTCCAGCTGTTCCTCGGTGGGCTTTTTCGCAATGGGATCAGAGGGGGAATCGCCGCTGATGGTGAAGAACCGCTCCACCTCGGCCCGCTTTTCCGCCACTTCCGCGTCGGTGACCTTGTTCAGCTGGCTGTCCAGGTCGCACATTTCCAGCAGTTCCACGTGCAGCCCCAGCTGCGCCTGCAGCATGGTGAAATCGCTGTACATGTCCAGCATGCCGGAATAGTTGTTGCCCAGGAATCCGAACCGGGCGTGCGCCATGGCACGCTTTACCTGCGCGGCTCGGGCCCATTCCAGAATTTCCGCCCAGGCCTTCTGCGCCTGAGGCATGTGGGCGGTGACTTCGTCCGTCACGGAGATTTCCGGGGTCTTTTCCAGGCCCAGCAGACCGTTTACCACGTGGAAGGGAATACCGGCCCGCTCAAAGGCGTTGGAGGCCTCCGGCACGGGGCAGCCTACGCAATGGGCCAGCCATTCGCCGGTGCCGGTTTTGGCGTAATTCATCTGGGGGGTGGGCTGCAGATTCAGCCACACTGCCGGCGCTTTGCAAATCTGGTGCACGGGCAGCACGGTGCTGCTGGTGAAATAGGTGGCGCTGTGGGCGAAAATAATGTCCACATTGTGGGCGTTGAAGTATTCGCCCGCCTGACGGCCGGCGGTTTCGTCGTCTACCAGACCGAAATTGTACACCTCGCCCACCTGGCTCAGCCTTTCGGCGATGAAGCTGTTGTAGCCCAGCAGCCGGTCTTTCAGTCCGGCAAACTGCGCCCAGTAAGTGTTCAGGCCCGCGCTGTACAGGCCGATGCGTGCTTTCAACATGGAGGTCCCTCCTGAATCTTTGGATGATGAGCATAGTATACCGCCGATAAAAAGCAGGAATAAGCGGCATTGTTGCCGAAAGATAGTATAAAGTTGCTATTTCAAAGGGGGGAAAAGGGCTTGCTGGAATATGATCTGGATTTGTCGGCACAATCCCGTTCGCAGGTCTTTACCGCGGACGAAGCCGCCCGGGCGTTTCCGCTGTACATGACGGAATTCGGCCACTTTTATGCGAATCCGGGATATTATACCCGTCGGGACGGGAAAATGGCCGCGCTGCTTTTCTATACCCGGGAAGGTCAGGGGGTGCTGAACTGGAAAGGCCAGGTTTGCAGCCTGACTCCGGGTACGGCGGTAGTAATATATTGCGATTCTTACCATGCCTATCGCACTGGAGATGAGGGAGAGTGGGAATTTTTCTGGGCCCATCTGGACGGCCCTGGGCTGGAGGGCTACGCTCCCATGCTGATGGAGCGGCTCACCCCGGTAAAGGTGCTGTCGCCCGGGCGCATGGAGGCGGAATTTCTTCGCCTGGAAAATCTGGACCCTCGCCGGGGTGTGCTGGCCCGGGCGGAAACCAGCCAGTGCCTGGGGGCGATGCTGCTGGAAATGCTGGAAAGCCTGGGGGCGGAGGAGCCGGGGGACATGCCCGGTCGGGGGGAGGTCAATGCCCTGGCGGAATACATTCGCCAGCACATGGCCGAAAGCATCGGTATGCCGGAATTCGAACGGGTGGCCAATCTGTCCAAATATCACCTGATCCGCCTGTTTCGCCAGCAGATGGGCGTACCCCCCTATCATTATCTGCACCAGTGCCGCATCCAGCGTGCTCAGGAACTTCTGCGCACCACTTCCCGCACCGTGGCGGAAATCGGCGCACAGGTAGGCTATGCCGACCCGGTGAATTTCATCCGCCATTTCCGGGACATTCTGGGCGTCACCCCCGCCAAGTACCGCCGGGAATCCATCCGCCTGATTCCGTGAGGATTGACATGAATGTTGCTTTGTGGTAAAATTCGAAGAGGGAGGTGAGCGACTTGTCAGAGAAGAAACTGGGAAACACGGTATTGACGCTCCCTCTATATCCGGAAAAGTGGCAGATTGATATTATTGAAAAACGTTTTCGCATCATGGAGCTTCTCAAAAATGCCCTCATTGCGAAGGAATTGCGCCGCTTGCGGAATCTGCAGAGAACCAGGGTCTGGTGCAGGCTGGAGGATGAGATTCGAAGCACAGACAAGACAGAACGAAAAAAACTATATGCTCAGCGTACAGAGCTGCTGAGAACAGCAGGCTTTTCGAAGTATGGCTTTTATGAAGATATGGAGCCTATGCAGAAACGATATATAGTGCATATCGGTGCGCAGGTCGCACAGAGAGCCTCGTCTGATGTATGGCAGGCATTCGAAAAAATGTTGTATGGAAATGGCGATATGGTTCATTTTCACAAGGCGGGATCGTTATATAGCATTGCGAATAAAAAGAGCGGAAACTGTATGATTTTTCGCAATGGATGCCTTGAATGGAACGGAGGACAATCGCGGGATGCCGTGAAGCTGATTTTACCAAGCAAGGCGCGTTTGACGGATTATGAGAGACAGATGCTTGAAAAGCCCATCAAGTATTATCGCGTGATTCGCAAATGGATGAAAACCAGGTGGAAATATTATGTTCAGATTACTCTTGCAGGAGAAACCGTGCACAAAGATCGACCGGTGGGCGCCGGAAGAGTAGGCATTGATATTGGAACCCGAACCATTGCGGTGGCTGCAGAAAAGGCTGTCTTCTTGCGGGAACTTGCAGACGGTGTGGACGAGAATCATCGAAGAAAATGTGCGCTTCAGCGGAAAATGGACAACAGTCGCAGATGTACCAATCCGGAAAATTACAATCCCGACGGTACGGTACGTCGCCCGGGAAAGGGGCACCGTCCACACTGGGTTAAATCCAGGCGATATCTGAAGATGCAAGCCATGGTTCGAAATTTGGAAAGGAAGAATGCGGATATTCGGAAATATCAGCACATCTGTCTTGCAAACGAGATTATTCGCCTTGGAACTGACGTGTATGTCGAACAAATGAGTTACAGCGGGTTACAACGCCGGGCAAAAGAAACGACATACGACGACAAAGGGCGCGCCAAAAAGAAAAAACGCTTTGGCAAATCCCTGGCCAATAAGGCGCCGGCATTGTTTCTTTTGATTTTGAATCAGAAACTGTCTTATTTGGAACCGACAGGATTGAAACGTGTGGATACAAAAGCATTCCGGGCGAGTCAGTTAGATCATACAGATCAAAGTTACCATTCGAAAAAACTGGGAGAACGCTGGACGGTTCTTTCGGATGGAACCAAAGTCCAGAGGGATATGTATTCCGCGTTTTTGCTGATGAACAGCAATGCTGAAATGAATGGCGTAGACCTGGAACAATGTAACCAAACTTTTGAGCGCTTTAAGTACATGCACGACCGAGCGATAGAAACCATCCGCAACGATGGGAAGCGACATCCCGCCAGTTTTGGCGTTTGATAATTACAGACTGGATACGGTCTGTCTGGAAATTTTAGAGGGGCAGGGCATGTCCCAATCTGCCGAATCCCCAAACTTCGAAAGCGAAGCAAGGGGGCAGAAAATGACGGAGGGAACAATGGCCAGTGCGGGTTCGCCTTCGGGAAACCGAAACCGAATTCGAGAAGCCGTTTTGTACTGAAGTCCATACGCATATGAAACGAAGTGTGACTTGATAACGAAATCGATCGCTTAGGGGTCGCAACTCGCACGTAAGCGTATGTTGCCAGCCGTGGTATCCAGCAAGGGCACCGCCGCGTGGCGTCGCAACTCGCACGTAAGCGTATGTTGCCAGACTTTCATCAAGCGCACCCACGACGACGCTTATCAGGTCGCAACTCGCACGTAAGCGTATGTTGCCAGCGACGACCGCTGCAAATGCAAACTGCGCAAAGCGGTCGCAACTCGCACGTAAGCGTATGTTGCCAGTTGAGTCTTCCAATCGCAGTAGTTCCAAAAAGTGTCGCAACTCGCACGTAAGCGTATGTTGCCAGTGCTGTCAGACTGGCCCGCGCCCTGGGCTGCAAGTCGCAACTCGCACGTAAGCGTATGTTGCCAGGTCAATAATAGCCTGCGCCGTGGCCTCATCCTCGTGTCGCAACTCGCACGTAAGCGTATGTTGCCAGCGCGGCAGTGCTCCCGGGGGCCCGGTCGGTCTCCGTCGTCGCAACTCGCACGTAAGCGTATGTTGCCAGGCCTCCCGCGCTATCATCCTGCCAATTTCCCGGGTCGCAACTCGCATGTAAGCGTATGTTGCCAGCACTCGCCAAAAATTCCTGCAATCGCTCCAGCCAGTCGCAACTCGCACGTAAGCGTATGTTGTCGAGTCAACATTATAAGCACGGTGCCTGGTGAATATGTTGCGTCGGAAAATGGATATGTGGAATTCCAGGTAATGCGAGCTGAAAGTGTACAGAAAAAAAGCTAGACGTTCGCACCTGTAAATAGGCGAAGGGAAGCAGCATTAACAAGGCCTCGATTGCGATGAACGGCAATGGAGGCCTTGCTTTTTCTACATTCAGGTGAAGAACGTTTACGACGCTTGCCTGTATCAGGCGGCTTCAGGACGTCAGCGCCTGTACCGCCGCCAGAAACGCGTCGATTTCCTCGAAGGTGGTGGCGTGGCCCACGCTGGCCCGCACCGCGCCCCGGCGCAGGGTGCCTAGTACGGCGTGGGTTCCGGGGGCGCAGTGCAGTCCGCCCCGCACGGCAAAGCCGGCCCTGTCCAGCGCGTCCGCTGCCTGAGAGGAGGAAAGGTCGCCGGCGTTGAAGCTGACGATGCCCGCCCGGCCGGCTTCAGCGGCAGGGGAATACACGGTGACCTGGGGCAGGGCGGAAAGCCCCTGGTACAGGGCCGTGGTCAGCTCCCGTTCGTGAGAGAGAATCTGCGAGAGCCGCCCGGCGACGTAGCGAACCCCGGCGTTGAGTCCGGCGACGCCGTGGTAGTTCAGGGTGCCGGATTCATAGCGCTCCGGCAGCTCCTCCGGCTGCACCATGCTTTCCGAACTGGAGCCGGTGCCCCCTTCCCGCAGGGGCCGCAATACCACGCCGCTTTTCAGATAAAGTCCGCCGGTGCCCTGGGGGCCCAGCAGCCCCTTGTGCCCGGGGAAGGCGTACATGTGGCAGCCCAGCTTTTCCACGTCCACCGGCAGACAGCCCAGGGCCTGGGCCCCGTCTATCAGATAAAGCAGCCCCGCTTCCCGGGCGATCTCTCCCGCGGCGGCCACGGGCTGAATGGCGCCGGTGACATTGGAAGCATGGGTCAGAACCAGAAGTCGGGTGCGGGGGGTTATAGCCCTGCGAATTTCTTCGGGATCGATCATGCCCTCTTCCCGGGGGCGCAGCAGGGTCACGGAAATCTGTCCCCGCTTTTCCAGTCCCATCAGTACCCGCAGCACGGAATTGTGCTCTAAATAGGTAGAAATCACGTGATCTCCCCGGCGCAGACAGCCCTTGATGGCCAGATTCAGCGCGTCGGTGCAGTTGAACTGCATCAGAATTTCCGTGGGATCCCGGGCGTTCAGCAGGGCGGAGAGGGCCTCCCGGCAGGCGAGTACCTCCCGCCCGGCGGCCAGGGAACGGGCGTGACCGCCCCGGCCGGGATTGGCGTTGATTTCCGTCATGGCCCGCAGAACTGCGTCCAGTACGCATTGGGGCTTGGGACTGCTGGTGGCGGCGTTGTCGAGATAAATCATGGATCGAAAGCCTCCTTCACGCCGGCAGGCGCGGCGGCGTAGTATATACTACGAGCGCCGAAGGGAGGGCAGAACATGCAGGAAGTTTACGGCATTGCGGCGTTTCGATCCCGGCAGCAGGTGCTGATGCTGGAATCGGCGCTTCGGCGGCAGGGGCTCAGCGTGGGGGTCATTACTACGCCCCGGGACGTGGCCCTGGGCTGCGGGCTGTCGGTGCGGTTTCAGATGCAGGACCTGGAAAAGGTTCGTCGGGCGGTGGCGGCACAGCGGCCCACCAATCTGGTGGGCATTTATCAGGTGAACGCGTCTGTCTCCGGGCGAGGCAGACTTACGCCTCTGGGCAGTTATTCGGGAAGTTGATTTTTGTGTTTCGGCGGCGCGGCGGGGGAAAAGCCCTTGACCGGGCCGCCTTTGAAATTGTATAATATAAGATGATTTCTTGTGCTTTTACGGAGGACGCGCCATGGATACGACCCGGGTGGAGAAAATTTTGGACGCTTTGGAGGGCCTTTACCCGGAGGCGAAGGCGGAATTGCACTTCAGCAATCCCTTTGAAACCCTGATCGCCACCATCCTGTCCGCTCAGTGTACGGACAAGCGGGTCAATCAGGTAACCGAAAAACTGTTTCCCCTTTATCCTGACGCGAAGGCCATGGCCCGGCTGACCCCCGAGGAACTGGAGCCCATGATCCGGGAATGCGGGCTGTATCACAGCAAGGCCAAAAACATCGTGGCCGCCTGCCGGGCGTTGGTGGAGCAGTACGACGGACAGGTGCCCGCTGACCGGAAAAAGCTGATGGCTCTGCCGGGAGTGGGACAGAAAACCGCCGGGGTGGTGCTGATGGCGGCCTTTGGCGACGACCAGATCCCCGTGGATACCCACGTTTTCCGGGTGACCCGGCGCATCGGCCTGGCGGACGCGGATACCCCCGAGAAAGTCGAAATGCAATTGCGGCAGGTACTGCCCCGGGAAAGGTGGTCCCACGCCCATCATCTGCTGATCTGGCATGGCCGCCGCATCTGTCATGCCCGGGGGCCGGAATGCGGCCGGTGTCCCTTGAAAGAGCACTTGTGTAACGAAACCTGCGCCGCCAACTGACGCGGCGGAAAGGAGCTCCTATGGCGCTTTTTGTAGATATTGTCAATATCCGGGTGAAGGCCGGCGACGGCGGCAACGGCTGCGTGTCCTTCCACCGGGAAAAATACGTGTCCGCGGGCGGCCCGGACGGCGGCGACGGCGGACGGGGCGGCGACGTGGTGTTTCTGGCCACGGAACGGATGCATACGCTGATGGATTTCCGCTTCAAGCGGCATTTTGAAGCCGGCAACGGCGCGGACGGCGCGGCCAACCGGCGCACCGGCAAGTCCGGAGAAAACGTGGTCATCGAGGTGCCGCCGGGAACGGTGGTGCGGGAAAAGGCCACGGGCCGGCTGCTTCTGGACATGTACAACCCCGGCGAAAAGAAAACCCTGCTTCACGGCGGCAACGGCGGATATGGCAATCAGCACTTCGCCACCCCCACCCGGCAGGCCCCCCAGTTCGCCAAGCCCGGCGAAAAGCGGGAAGTGGTGGAGCTGACGCTGGAATTGAAGTCCATTGCGGACGTAGGTCTGGTGGGCTTCCCCAACGTGGGCAAATCCACCATGCTTTCCGTGCTCACCGCCGCTCGGCCGAAGATCGCCAATTATCATTTTACCACCCTGCAGCCCAACCTGGGCATCGTAAAGCAGGGGGAAAACAGCTTTGTGCTGGCGGATATTCCCGGCCTGGTGGAGGGCGCCAGTCAGGGCCTGGGCCTGGGCCATGATTTTTTGCGGCATATCGAACGCACCCGGATGCTGGTGCATGTGCTGGATATTTCCGGCAGCGAAGGCCGGGATCCCCTGGAGGATTTCGACAAAATCATGCGGGAACTGGAAGCCTATGGGGATTTGAAGGACAGGCCCATGATCGTGGCCGCCAACAAAACCGACCTGCCCGGGGCAGAGGAGAACCTTGCCCGGCTGAAGGAAAAGCTGGCGGATACGGATCTGAAGATTTTCCCCATTTCCGCGGCTACCGGCGGCGATTTGAAGCCGCTGGTATATGCCATTACGGAAGAACTGGCTACGCTGCCGCCCATCGAGCCCTTCAACGAAGAGGATATGTACGATATCGAAGTGGACAAGGGCGAAATGTTCACGGTGGACGTGGAAAACGGCGTGTATGTGGTTTCCGGCCGGGCCATGGATTATCTCATCCGTTCGGTGAACTTCGGCAGCGAGGAATCCATGAATTATTTCCACCGCACCCTGCGGCGCTGGGGCGTCATCGACGCGCTGCGTGAAAAGGGCGCAAAGGAAGGGGACACCATTTCCATCAACGATATGGAATTCGATTTTGTGGAATAACGGAGGAGAGGGATTATGACCACCAGACAGCGCGCCAAGCTGCGCTCCATGGGCACGATTTTGGAGCCCATTGTTCATATTGGAAAAGAAGGCATCAACGACAATCTGTGCAAACAGGCCTGGGACGCGCTGGAGGCCCGGGAGCTGATCAAGGTAACCGTGCAGAAAAACGCGCCCCTGGACGCCAGGGAAGCCTGCGCCGAGCTGTGTGAGCGGGTGCACGCGGAACCGGTGCAGGTCATTGGCAACCGTTTCGTGATTTACCGCCAGGCCCGGGAGGATTCCAAAATTCGCCTGGAGGATCTGTAAAAAATTGCGCCCGGACGAGGCCGGAAAAGCAGCCTTGCCCGGGCGTTTCTGTGCCCGATTTTATTGGAAAAGCAGCCGGGGCCGGCGTTTTTGCCGGGCGGCGATTCCCGCGAGCAGCAGTAGCAGCAGCCCCGCCGCCAGATTGAAAAATACCCCGGTGACCAGATAGATCAGGCACATAAGCCCGCCGGTGAGGGCGGTCTTCTTTGCCTGCATGCGGCATGCGGCTTCCAGCGCCTTTCCCGGAAACGGCTTTCTGCGTCTCTCCGGAAGCGATGGCACGTCCTCCGGAGACAGCAATTGCGAAAGCTGTTCGCCGTCGATCAGCTGCATTCCCGGCAGCGTTTCCGCCAGCTTCAGGGCCCCGGGGCCGGCCTGGCCCGGAAATACCAGCAGCACCCGGGGTGCGCTGCGGCTGCGCCAGGCTTCGGCCACGTCCTCCGGGGTGAGTTTGCCCGCCGCCGGGTGCCGCAGAATCAGCGCCAGGCACGCATCCCCTCGCTGCCCCGGATAGGCCCGGTCCAGCGCCCGCTCCACGGCCTTTTCCGCTTCCTGCCGGGGCATGAGAGAAAGGGCCTCCAGCCGCCGGGAAGCGGGCGTTCCGCGCCGCAGGGTGGGAAACTTGCCGGCGATTTTTCGCAAAAGCGCCAGGGCCAGAAAGGCCGAAGCCGCCGCCAGGGGAACGCTGTGAAACGCGCCCACGAAAAACAGATACAGCGTCCCTGCCAAAAGAGACAGAAGAACCAGTCGATCAATGCGCACGCCCACATGCATTCCCTCCTTTTGGTATTTATTCTGGCCGAAAAGCGAAAACTGTATACGCTTGTTCAAAAAATGGCCCCAGGATTTTCCTTTTCAAGGGGCGCATTTTGTTGTATAATAAATTTAAGCCATGGAAAGGGGGCGGCCTGAGATGCGGGTAGGAATCCTGGGAGGAACCTTCGACCCGGTGCATGTGGGCCATGTGGCGCTGGCCCGGGCCGCGCTGACGGAACTGAACATAGAAAAACTGCTGGTGCTGCCCAACGGTGCGCCCCAGTATAAGCGCCCCCGGACGGACCCCGCCGACCGGCTGGCCATGGCCTGCATGGCCATGGGAACGATCAACCGGGTGGAGGTTTCCGACATGGAGATTCTGCGGGGCGGAGCCACCTACGCGGTGGACACCCTGCGAATTTTGAAAAGCGCCCATCCCGATACGGATTATGTGTACATCATCGGCCTGGATTCCCTGAAAAACCTGAGCCACTGGAAGGACGCGGAGACGCTGAAGCGCCTGTGCACCTTCGCCTGTGCCGCCCGGGAGGGCCAGGTGCCCCATCAGCCGGGCGTGCAGATTCTCCGCACGTCCATTCCCGATATTTCTTCCGCCCGCATTCGGCAGATGGTGCAGTCCGGGCAAAACGCGGACGCGTTCATGCCGCAAAACGTGGCCCGGTATGTGGCGGAGCGGGGGCTGTATCTTTCGGATTTCTCGGAATCCACCCTGCGAAAGGAACTGCGGCAGCGCCTCACGCCCCACCGGTACGCTCACACCCTGGGCGTGGCGGAAACGGCGGCGGAGCTGGCCCGGGAAAACGGGCTCTGCGCCGGCAAGGCGCTGGTGGCGGGGCTTTTGCACGATTGCGCCAAGTGCCTTTCCCCGGAGGAACTGCTGCAATACGCCGGGCCCGCCGGGGCGGATGCGGACGAGATGCGCTGTCTGCCGGTGCTCCACGCCCCCGTGGGAGCGTACCTGGCCCGGGAGCAATACGGCGTGCAGGATGAAGAAGTGCTCAGTGCCATCCGGCGACACACCGTGGGCGAGAAAAAAATGAGCCTGCTGGACGCCATTGTCTACGTGGCGGACTTCATCGAGCCGGGGAGAAAGCCCTTCCCGGGGCTGGAGGACGCCCGGCGAACGGCGCATCAGGATGTTTTCCGGGCGGCGGCCCTCTGCGGGCGGCTGACCGGCAGCTATGCGGCACAGGGGGGAGGCCGTTTGCATCCCGCCACGGCCCGCATGATTCAATGGATTGAAAATGGAGGAAGATAACATGGAAAAAGCCAGAGAACTGGCGATGGACATCGCGAAGATTCTTTATGACAAGGGCGGCGTAGACATCCGCGTGCTGCGGGTGGATCACCTCACGTCCATTACCGATTATTTCGTCATCGCTTCCGGCCGCAACGTGCAGGCGGTGCGCGCCCTGGGCGAGGACGTGGAAGACAAGCTGGCGGAAAAGGGCATTCTGCCCCGCCGCCGGGAGGGCATGAACGAATCCCGCTGGATCGTGCTGGACTACGCCACGGTGATTCTGCACGTGTTCCATCCGGAAGAGCGGGAATATTACAACATCGAACGGCTCTGGACGGACGGAGACAATCAGCTGATCTACCAGCCCGAGGAAGCGCAGGAATAAACGATGAATACCATCAAAATCGAGAAAAAACAGGTGCGCATGGTGGCGCATCGGGGCCTTAGCGGTCTGGAGAAGGAAAACACCTGCGCGGCCTTTATTGCTGCGGGCAATCGCTCCCATTTCGGCATCGAAACCGACATTCGCCCTACTCTGGACGGGCGCTATGTGTGCATGCACGATAACCATACCGCCCGGGTGGCGGTGGACGATCTGCAAATCGATCGCTGCACCTTCGATACCCTGCGCAGCCTGATTCTCACCGGCAAGGACGGCTCCAAGCAGCGGGTGGATCTGCATATTCCCACCCTGGAGGAATATCTGGACATTTGCCGCCGTTATGAGAAAACCAGCGTGCTGGAACTGAAGGATACCCTTACCGCCGCCGATATTGAAAAAATCATCGGCATTGCCCGGAACTTCGGCTGGCTGGAGCATGTGATTTTCATCTCCTTCTCTCTGGAGGCCATGCAGACCGTGCGCCGGCTTTTGCCGGATCAGCCCTGCCAGTACCTGGTGGAGCAGTATACGGACGATCTGCCGGAGCTGCTGCAGCGGGAAAAGCTGGATCTGGACATCGGCTATCCCGCCCTTACGGCCCAACGGGTGCAGGAGCTGCACGCCCGGGGAATCGTGGTGAACTGCTGGACCTGCGACGATCCGGCCGCCGCCGCCGCGCTGGTGGAAATGGGCGTGGATTACATTACGTCCAATATTCTGGAATAAGGCGCCTTCCCAAAATCGGGGGAATCGGGCTCAAGCCGGATTCCCCCGAAATTCGGTTTTTTGCAAAAAAAACTATTGACAAGCGCATCCATTGATTGTATAATAAATATCGTTCTTTCCGGATTATGGATCTGGTTCGCACCATTTTGTTTGGTTCCATGCGGGCGTGGCGGAATGGCAGACGCGCCAGATTTAGGATCTGGTGCCGCGAGGCGTGTGAGTTCGAGTCTCGTCGCCCGCACCAGAGAACACATGCGGTAGTAGCTCAGTTGGTAGAGCGCCACCTTGCCAAGGTGGAGGTCGCGAGTCCGAGTCTCGTCTACCGCTCCATTGTTCGCGGGTGTAACTCAATGGTAGAGTTCCAGCCTTCCAAGCTGGCTACGTGGG
>CACXHB010000014.1 GCA_902767315.1 uncultured Eubacteriales bacterium | reverse complement strand
GTCATACTTGCCGTATTTGGCGAAGATGGGGGGCAGCACGTCCTCCAGCACGGCGAACACGTCCTCCTGAGAGGCGAAGGCCATTTCCATATCCAACTGATAGAATTCGCCGGGGGAACGGTCCGCCCGGGCGTCCTCGTCCCGGAAGCAGGGGGCGATCTGGAAATAGCGGTCGAAGCCGGAGGTCATCAGAAGCTGCTTGAACTGCTGCGGGGCCTGGGGCAGGGCGTAGAACTTGCCGGGATGCAGCCGGGAGGGCACCAGATAATCCCGCGCGCCTTCGGGAGAAGAGCAGGTGAGGATGGGGGTGGTGATCTCCAGAAAGCCGTGCTCGGTCATGCTCTTGCGCAATTCCGCCACGATCTGGCTGCGCAGCACGATTTTGCGCTTCACGTCCGGGTTGCGCAGATCCAGGAACCGGTACTTCAGACGGGTGTTCTCGTCCGCTTCCCGGGAACGGTTGATTTCAAAGGGCAGCTCGTTGTAAATGCAGCGGCCCAGCACTTCCACCTGTTCGGGCACCACTTCGATTTCGCCGGTGGGAATTTTGGGGTTTTTGCTGGTGCGTTCCCGCACGGTGCCGGTGACGGAAATGGTGGATTCGCAGTTCAGGGAATTGATGACTTCCATCACCTGGGGATTGTTTTCCACCACTACCTGAGTGGTGCCGTAGAAATCCCGGAGAATCACAAAGGCCAGGGTGGAGCCCACCTCGCGGACGTTCTCCATCCAACCCACCAGGGTAACCTTTTCGCCCACGTTGCTCAGCCGCAGGGCGTTGCAGGTATGGGTTCTGGATTGAAACATGTGTATTTCCTCCTGTTATGCAGTGTTATCCCTTGACAAAAGACACGACCTGATCCCGGGGCACCAGCTGCTCTGCGCCGCCGTTCATGTCCCGCACCTTGACCATGCCCTGGCTCATTTCGTCCCCGGCCAAAACCAGTACCCTGGCCGCGCCTACCTTGTCGGCGTATTTGAACTGGGCCTTCATGCTCCGGGCGGCGTGATCCAGATCCGACCGAACGCCCGCCGCGCGCAGTTCCCGCACCAGCTTCATGCCCTCCAGCCGGGCCTCGTCGCCCATGGTGACCACAAACGCGTCGTACAGCGCCGGGGCCTTGGGGGCGGCGTTCTGAGCGTCCTGCACCATGATCATCCGCTCCACGCCCATGCCGAAGCCGATGCCGGGGGTGGCGGGGCCGCCCAGTTCTTCCACCAGGCCGTCGTAACGGCCGCCGCCGCAGACGGTCAGGGGGCCGTTTTCGGTTTCGGTGATGATTTCGAACACGGTCTTGGTGTAATAATCCAGGCCGCGCACGATGCGGGAATCGATCTCATAGGAGATGCCGGCGGCTTCCAGATACTGCTTCAGCTTTTCGAAATGGCCGGCGCATTCGTCGCACAAATTTTCCAGCATGCTGGGCGCGTCGGTGAGCTTTTCGCCGTCTTCCTTGCAGTCCAGAATGCGCAGGGGATTGCGGCTGAACCGCTCCTGACAGGTTTTGCACAGCCCGGAGAGCTTGGGCTGCAGATATTCCTTCAGCTTTTCCAGATAGGCCTGGCGGCAGGTGGGGCAGCCGATGGAATTGATGGCCAGCTTGAGGTTTTCAATGCCGTTGGCCTTCAATACGTCCAGGGCCAGGGCGATGATTTCCGCGTCCACGGAAGCGTCCTTTGCGCCGAACACCTCCACGCCGTTCTGGTGGAACTGGCGCAGCCGGCCGGACTGGGGCTTTTCGTAGCGGAAGGCGGGGCAGGAGACGTAATACATCTTGCAGGGCATCGGTTCGGCGAAGAGATGGGCCTCGATGAAAGCCCGGGTCGCGCCGGCGGTGCCTTCGGGCTTCAGGGTGATGGAACGGCCGCCCTTGTCGTTGAAGGTGTACATCTCCTTCTGTACCACGTCGGTGGTGTCGCCCACGCCCCGCTGGAACAGCTCCGTGTGTTCGAACATGGGGGTGCGAATTTCCCGGTATCCCGCCAGGGCGCAGATGCGCCGCATGGTTTCTTCAATGCTCTGCCAGCGATATGCGTTTGCGGGCAGCATATCCTGGGTGCCCTTGGGCGCCTGTGTCAGCATGATGAATTGCTCCTTCCGAATATAAAAAAATCCTCCGGCCCTACCGTGCGTAGGGGCGAAGGTCTCGCGGTGCCACCCTGCTTTGCGCAAAAAGCGCGTCTTTCTGCGCCCATATCGCGGGCACACGCCGCTTCCGCGGAGGCTCGGGGATGTCCTTGGGCGCGGTGTTCGCAAAACGCTTTCAGCCGGGGCGTTTCTCTCTTGGGCGAAAATATCGCGCTTACTCTTCCCGTCACAGCCGGGTGTATTTTTCATTGCAATTATTATAGTGCATGGGCCGCGGGGTGTCAAGTTAACGTTTTTGCCCGGACAGAGGAGGCACTAGGCCTCTTCTATCCAGACGCGAATGGGGGAACAGTGCCGGGCGTTGCAGGCCCCCTCGGAAACGCTGCAGGCGGCCACGGCCACCCGTACATCCATTTCCGCCCGCAGCACCACCCGGCTGCCCGGCTGAGAAAGGGGCGGATGAATGACGATCTTTCCATCAGGGGAAACGGTGGTGTGCATGAACAGATTTACGGGCTGAAGGATGGGCCGCGGTTTTGCCAGAAAGCGGTTGATGTTGTCAAAGCAGTTGGGATGCCCCTGCCCGTTTTGATAGAAAAAATCGTACATTTCCCGCCGGCAGCTGGGAAAGAGCAGATCGTGAACGCCCACGTCGTCGTATATCAGGGTAAACATGGGCCGGTAGAGGTTGGTATAAACGCACTCTCCCAATTTCAGCCGCAGGGATTCGTTACAGTCGATGGTAACCGCCGTGGAGAGAAATTCCTCCGGATTTTTGGCGCATTCGGCAAAGAAATCAGCCACCTGACCGCCGGATACATCTTCCACGGTAATGCGCTGGCCCTTTTTCAAATCAAATCCACCGCCGCTGCAGGGGGCGATCCGGAATTTTTCGGCCATGACTTATCCCTGCTTTCCGGAAATGTCTTTGAAGCCCTCGCCCAGTACCTCGTGGGCGTTGATGGCGATCATGAACGCCTGGGGATCGCAGGAGGAGACGATACGCCGCAGGCGGATGACTTCGAAACGGCTGACGACGCACAGCAGCACCTCGGTTTCCTGGCCGCTGTACCGGCCCCGGCCGTACAGCCCGGTGACCCCGCGCTCCAGCTGCCCCAGTACCTGAGCGGCGATTTCGTCGCTTTTCTGGGAGACGATGAGATACGCGGTGGAACGGTTCATGCCGTCCAGCACGTAATCCAGGGTGTAGTTCATGATGAATACGGAAATCAGGGCGTACATGGCCATTTTCGGCGAAAAGACGAAGGCCGAGGCCACTACCACCAGCCCGTCGACCATGGTGATCAGCACCCCTACCCGCAGGGTGGGAACCCTGGTGTGAATCAGGGAAGCCAGCATGTCCGTGCCGCCGGTGGTGGCGTTGCCCCTGAGAATCAGCCCGAAGCCGATCCCCCCCAGCAGTGCGCCGAACACCGTGGCCAGCAGCAGATCGTCCGTCACCGCGCCGATGGGCAGATAGTCGATGAGCAGGGAAAGCCCGATGGACGCGGCCAGGGACTTTACGCCGAACTTGATGCCCATGGAGCGCATGGAAACCGCGAACAGCGGCACGTTGAGAATCAGCGCCATGGTGCCCACGTTGATGCCGAACAGCGCGTTGCACAACTGGCCGATGCCCGTGAAGCCGCCGGGAGCGATTTCGTTGGGCACCAGAAACATGCAGTACCCCAGGGAACAGGAAAACAGGCCGATGATAATATAAGCGGCGTTTTTCAGGGATTCCTTTGTCTGAGCGTTCAATACGGTAACCTCCCCTTGTGGGAAATCATAGGATACACCGGCGCGTTTTCTTTGCGCCGGAAGGAGGATTCGTCATGAGCAGATGCCCTCCGCTCTATCCGCCCCCCAGGCCCGATTGCGGCCGGGACTGGCCGCCCCGGTGGGAAACCCCGTGCAGACGCTGCTGCGCCGGGCCGGAAATGTGCGCCGACGGCCGGGCCATGAAGCTGCGGCTTTTCGGAAACTGCGGCGGCCCGGGCCGGGAGTGCGAGCCCCCGCTGCCCCCCGCCGCGCCGCCGGTAACGGTGGTCAATCCCTGGAATTGCCGGGAAAAGGCCGTGGTTACCCTGTGCGTGGATGAATGCGGCAACCTGGTGGTGTACGTAAAGCGCCTGTAGCGGGCGCGGGGCCGGGCGCAAGCCCGGCCTTATTCTTCTGCCCAGCCCTCCGCCCGGGAAACCGCCCTGCGCCATTGCCGCAGAAGCCGCTCCCGCGCGCCGCCCTCCATCTGGGGCGTGAAGCGCTTTTCTTCCTTCTGCAGGTGGGCAAGGTCGCCGTCCGTCCACAGGCCCACGGCCCGGCCCGCCAGCATGGCCGCGCCCAGAGCGGTGGATTCGATGATCGCGGGGCGCACCACGTCCGCCCCCAGAATGTCCGATTGGAACTGCATGAGAAAATTATTGGCGCTGGCACCGCCGTCCACCCGCATCACCGGCATGGAAATGCCGCTGTCGTTCTGCATGGCCTGCACCACGTCCGCGGACTGATAGGCGATGGCTTCCAGCGCTGCGCGGACGATGTGCGCCCGGCCCGAGCCCCGGGTCAGGCCCACGATGGTGCCACGGGAATACATGTCCCAATGGGGCGCGCCCAGGCCGGTGAAGGCGGGCACGAAATAGACCCCCGCGTTGTCCGGCACCGAGGCGGCGATGGGCTCCGTTTCCGCCGCGGAGTGAATCAGCCCCATTTCGTCCCGCAGCCACTGCACTACCGCGCCGGCCACGAATACGCTGCCCTCCAGGGCGTAGGTGGTTTTGCCGTCCAGACTCCAGGCCACCGTGGTCAGCAGCCCGCTGGGGGAGCGCACCGGGGTCTTGCCGGTGTTCATCAATACAAAGCAGCCGGTGCCGTAGGTGTTTTTGCAAAGGCCCGGGGTAAAGCAGCCCTGCCCGAACAGCGCCGCGTGCTGATCTCCCGCCAGGGCCGCCACGGGGATTTCCCGGCCCAGAATGCTTTTGTCCAGCATGCCCACCACGCAGGAGGAATCCACCACCTGGGGCAGCAGGTTTTCCGGAATGTCCATCATCCGCAGCAGCTCTTCATCCCATTTTTTCTCAAAAATGTTGAA
The DNA here is from genome assembly GCA_902767315.1 of uncultured Eubacteriales bacterium. GTDB lineage: Bacteria > Bacillota > Clostridia > Christensenellales > Aristaeellaceae > RUG11247. Next base: position 26,742 of record CACXHB010000014.1, on the reverse strand, counting down.
CAGCATGGTGCGGCTGGCGTTGGTCATGTCGGTGACGTGCTGCTTTTTGCCGGTGAGCATGAAGGTGAGATAGCTGTCCACCGTGCCGAAGCACAGTTCACCCTTTTCCGCCCGTTCCCGGGCCCCGGGGATGTTTTCCAGCATCCATTCCAGCTTCGTGCCGGAAAAATACGCGTCGGGAATCAGGCCCGTGCGGTTGGTGATGACGCTGCCCAGGCCGTCCTTCTTCAGCCGTTCCACAATGGGCGCGGTGCGGCGGCATTGCCAGACGATGGCGTTGCACACGGGCTCCCCGGTGCGCCGGTCCCACAAAAGAGTGGTTTCCCGCTGATTGGTAATGCCGACGGCGGCAATGTCCCCGGGGTCGATGCCGCACAGTTCCACCGTCAGCTTCAGGGAGCGAATCTGGCTGTCCAGAATGTCTTTGGGGTCGTGCTCCACCCAGCCGGGGCGGGGGTAATGCTGGGGAAATTCGATGCCGTGGGAACCGACCATGCGGCCGGTTTCGTCAAAGGCCACGGCCCGGGAACTGGTGGTGCCCTGGTCCAGGGCGAGGATGTAACGCATGAAAATTCCTCCGTTTATTCAAAGCAGATGGCGGCGATTTTCTTGCCGCGGGTGCCGACTACCAGGGTGTTGCCAAAAACCACCGGCGAGCCTTCCACGTTGGACTGCAGATCCGCCTGAAACAGCTCCTGCCCGGTCAGCCCGTCCAGACAGCGCAGAATCCCCGAGGAGCTGGCCACCACCACATAGCCCTTTCCGGAATCGGAATAGACGCACACGGGGCTGGACCAGCCGTATCGATTCAGGCACACCCGCCAGGCCACCTTTCCGGTGGCTTTTTCGATGCAGAACAGGGTGCCGCCGTCGGCCACGGTGCGGCCCACGTGAAAATAAACGTAATCAGCCAGGCTGCCCTTCCCGATGGCGGGGGTGGCGAAGCAGCCGCCGTTGGAATCCTCCGAGGCGTGACAGGGCTCGTCCACCCGCCAGATTTCCTCCCCCGTCAGAAGATTCAGCCGGCGCATATGGCAATCGCCCGTGCTGCCCCGCAGATCCAGTTCGCAGGCGGTGTAAATCGATACGCCGTCCCCGGTTTCCTCCAGCGCCAGGGAAGCGTCGGTATCGTCCCCGGCGGCAAAGGCCCATACCGGAGTCATGGTGTTGATATCCACGCACTGAATCAGCCCGGAATTATCTGCGAAACAGGCGTAATGGTTGTATACCGCCACGGAATTTTCCATGCCGGGACGGGAGGATATTTTGGATCGATAGACATATTTCACGGTTTCCGGGGCGATGGAAACCGTGCCGGCCGTGGGATCAAAGCGGCTGTTTAATTTGATGGTGTAGAAAATGCCGTTTTCCCCCACCTGAAGCAGGGTGTCGGTTTTCGCGTCCACCAGGGGCGACGCGTCGAAGGCGTACCAGTGCCGCAGGGCAGCCTTGTCGTGGCCGTCGATGAAATACAAAACCGAGGAATCGATCAGCGAAAAAATGCGGGTGCCGATTTTTACGGATTTGCCCCGAACGGTGTCGATGCCCTGGCCGCAGTACAGCAAGGGGTAGCCTCTGGGGTCCACCGATACGCTGCCCTTGATGGGCGCGCCGATATCGATGGGCTCCCGGGTGGGCTCGCCGTCGTCCAGGTCGTAAAAATAGATGTGCCCGTCCAGCGCCGCGTAAATGACCTCCGTCAGGCCGTCCTTGGCCTTCTTTTCGGGAAAGAGGTTCATCACGTTTCGCGTCTGTTCCGGCCAGCGAACGATGGCGCACTGCCCCGTCCAGCCCACGCCGGACCAGCTGTCGATACTGCCGATGCTATGAACCCATTTCAGGGAAAAGCCCGTGGGTTCGCCGCCGATGGTGCCCCAGGCGGCCCGGTCTCGATAAGGCCCGCCCCGGAAGGAGAGAACGCCCTCCAATTGGGTGTAGGCATCTGGCTCGCCCATGAAAATGGCCGGTTCCCGGCGGTATTCGGACAGAACCTCCGCCTCCCCCTGACACACGGCGCTTTCCAGATGAATTTCCGAATAGGCCGGCAGGGCGGTTGCGGGAATTTCGGATACGTCGATTTCCTGCATGCCCTTGCCCCGCAGCCGATCCTCCGGCAAAACGGGCATGGAATCCGCCGCGGCGCAGAAGGGAAGACAGATCAGCAGAAGGTAAGCCGGAATGTGTCGAAGACGCATGGAACCCCATCCTTTCCCGGGTCGAGGGATCTGTTGACAAACAGGGACGGTCACGTCCGCTGCCGGCCCGGAGTGAACCGGGGTCGGGCCGCTTTGGTGAATCGTCCCTGCATATAAGGAATGGAAAATGAAGAATAGAGAATGAAGCGTCAGCCTACCGCGCCGGTATCGCCTTCGTCTGCGGGAACGCCGTCTTCCACAGGAGCGCCGTCTTCCACAGGAGCGCCGTCTTCCACGGGAGCGGCCTCCGGAGTTACCTCCGCATCGCCCGCGGGTTCGGGGGTTACTTCCAGATCCGCATCCGCCGCGGGGGTGGGCTGCGTGTCGATGGCGTCCGCGTTGCTGGCGGGCAGATACTGGTTCAGCAGCGGCACCTTTTCAGAGATGAGCTGATAGGGCTTGAAACCGCCGTCCAGGGCGCTGTCGGCAAAGTACATGCCGAAGACCGCCACCACCAGAATCAGCGCCAGGGCGATGATGACCTTCAGAACGCCCAGGACGTAATGGCCCGCGCCGGGCGCGTCGTCGTCCTCGTCGTCATAATCGTCATCATATTCGTCGTCGTAATCGTCGTAATCGTCCTCGTCGTCTTCGTAACGGGCGGCCTTTTTCCGGCCCCGGGAAGGCGCCTGATAATCGTCGTCTTCGTCCTCTTCGTCGTCGAAGTCGTCGTAATCGTCCTCGTCGTCTTCATACCGGGCGGCCTTCTTGTTCTTTTTGGCCTTCTTCAGGAAGCGGGGCTTCTTTTCCTCTTCTTCCTCTTCGTCGTCATAATCGTCGTAATCGTCCTCGTCGTCCTCATACCGGGCGGCCTTTTTGTCCTTGCGGCCGGTTTCGGGGGCCTCTTCCCGGGCGGGGGCTTCCGTGCCGGGACGGGAGACGAACTGATATTCCCGGGTGGGCTCGTCGGGCGCGGGCATTTCGGAAGCGGGCTCGGCCTCTTCCTGGGGCTGAGACGCGCCTTCCTGCTGCATGCGCAGCTGACGGCGTTCCCGGCGGGAGAGAATGTGCTCGCCCATGCCTTCGGCCATCAGGTCCGTCAGATCGGTTTTGGTTTCAGGGGTGCTTTCGGGGGTGTTCTTCTTCTGCTCTTCCATGGTATTGCGTTCCTCCTCGCCGAAATCCCGCTGGGGGGTGTTCACAAACAGACTGTCGTCGATGGGCCGAGCCGGCTGGGGATCGGTCACCTCGTAGTCCTCTTCGTCAATGGGCTCGTCTTCGTCTTCCGGGCCCTCGTAAACGATGAATTTCTCCAGAAGCCGCTTGCCGAAGCTCTTTCTGGCAGGCGCGTCCTCTTCGAACTCCTCGTCGTCCTCGTATGCCTCGTCGTCCGCCCCGTCGGGATCGGCCGCGGGGGCGTCAGCCGCTTCAAAGGGCACGTCCTCGGGCAGGTCGGGAATGTCCGCCGCGCCCTCGGTTTCCGCCTGATCGGCGGCTTCCTCCGGGGTGGAAACGGGCGCTTCCGCGACGTCTTCCTCCTGGGGGATTTCCTCGGTTTCGGCTTCCTCCGCGGGCCGCTGCCAGGCTTCGCTTTCTTCGCCGGCTTCGTCCTGTTCGTATTCGCCGAAATCCTCTGCCTCCTGGCCCCGCCTGCGGAACAGCCGGAAGGGGCCCTTCTTTTCCGGAAGGGGTTCCTCGTCCTCGTAACCGTCGTCGGAATCGTCCAGGAATTCCTCCGTCTCCTTTTTCCGGGAGCCCAGGCCCCGCAGCTTGCCTACGGCCTTGGCCGCCAGGCCCAGCATGGGCTTGAAGAAGCTGGTGGAGCCTTCCTCGTCGTCGTATTCGTCCGGATCTTCATCTTCCGCTTCGGAAGGGGAAACGGGCGTTTTTTCCGGAGAAGCCTTTTCCGGAGCGGGCACGTCCTGTGCGGGCGCATCCTGCGCCGGTACGTCCTGAGCGGGGGCATCCTGGGCCGCTTCGGAAACCGGCGGAGCCGGGGGCGTCTGCGGCTGGGAAGGCTCGGTGGCTTCCGGCTGGGGCGCGTTCTCGGCAGGCGCCTGCTGATCCGCCAGATGCCGCCGGGCGGCCTCCGCTTCCTGATATTGCTGATGTCTGCGGCGCAGCTCGTAGAAATCGATGCTGTTTCCGTTGTCGTTTTTCGCCATAGTTACCGCCTCTCGCAGGGCCATGAGCCCTTGGTACGCTGGTTATACTTTAACATTCTTATTATAACGATCCCCGGGGCAATCCGCAAGGGACTTCACACACTTGTCCGATTTTTGTCCGCCAAATCAGCAGATTTTCAGAAGCATCGTGTGGGCTTCGTCCATTTCCACCACCACAAGCCCCTCTTTTTCCAATTTTTTCATCATGTCGGAAAAACGCTTGAAGCCGATGGCCCGCTCGTCGAAATTGGGATAATCGGACTGGATGGTGGCCTTGAGGATGGAGGGATTCACCCGGTCGAAGCCGTCGGCCTTGAACCGCTCCAGGGCCGCACGGAAGGCGGGAATCCAGTTGTTTTTGTCCAGGGTGGCGGCGGCGTCATCGGGATTGGTCAGGGAGAGCATCAAAGAAGAACCCTCCGTCCACACCCGCAGCCGCTGAGACTGGGCGGCCATGCGGGTCATGAGCTTTCCGAAAGTGGAACAGCCGTAGGAACGCTCGTTGAAATCCGGCCGCAGACGGGTGAGGGTGTCCTTCAATTCGCTGGCGTAAATCTGCTCGCTGTCCTGATCTTCCAAAATGGTTTCTACCGTACTGATCAGTTCGCTCAGGTCGCCCTCGGCGGCCCGGTCTTCCTTGGCCTTGCTCTTGGTGGGCTTGTTGGCGGCCACGTTTTCCAGAAAGACGAATTCGTTGCAGGCGTTGATGAAGATGTTGGAAGCCGCTTCCGACCGGGAAATGCCCAGCACGAACTTGCCCATGCTTTTGAGCTTGCCCACCAGGGGGGTGTAGTCGCTGTCGCCGGAGACGATACAGAAGGAATCGATCAGGGGGTTGACGTAGGCCACCTCCATGGCGTCGATGACCAGCTGAATGTCCAGGTTGTTCTTCTGATTTTTGCCATATCGCAGGGAGGGCACCACGTTGAAGGTGTTGGAAAGCAGCACCTGCTTCAGGTCGGAATACCGGTCGGTATAGCCGTACACTTTGCCCAGCAGAATATCCCCGCGAATTTTGACCTTTTCAATGATATAGCGCAGCATCGCTTCCTTGCCGCCGGCGTTTTCCAGGTCTACGAATACCGCGAAATTGGATTTTCCCATATAAAAACAAACTCCTGTCTGTGCATTTTGCCAAGGCCGGGGGGATAAACGCCCTCCGGGCAAAATTTTGCTACTTTATTGTACCTTTTTCCGGCGCGTCTGTCAACTCAGGTGAATTTCCCGTGCAGTTTTACCGATTGGGATTGACAGGGCGGGGCGGAAAATGTAAAATATAGCATAGATTTTTGTACCTATTTATGGAGGACGCTTTTTGTGAAACGAAACAATCGGCGCCGCAGCAACGGCACGGCGGTGCTCAGTTTTTTTATAGGGCTTCTGATCGTGATTCTGCTGGCGGGCACGGGACTGCTGATTCTGAAAAACGGGAAAAGCGGCGCCGCCCGGCCCTATGTGCCCACGGGCACCGGCGAGCCGATTCCCCCGGAACCCATGGGGCAGGAAAGCCCCGAGCCCACCTTCGCGCCCTATGAGCCGGCCAATTCGCCCCAGCAGACGGTGTTCGCGCCGGTAGTCACCGCCGAACCTACGCCGGAGCCCACCCCGGAGCCCACGCCGACTCCCGAACCCACCCCGGATCCCACGGCGGTGCCCCGGTCGTCTCTGCCCACGGAATTGAAGAAGTTCTCCCTGCCGGAGGTCTCTCAGGACGGCGAAATCGGCATTTCCAATTGCTACGTCTCCGTGGCGGACGGTTATTCCATCATGGAGCTTACCGGATGGGGATATACCAACCTGACCTATTTCGACGGTCGGCAGAGCGGCACCTATATCATCGTGAAGGATTCCTCCGGCAAGGCCATTCACGCCTATCTGGCTACGAATGAGGAAGGCATCAGCGGCGTGAGCCACACCGGTTTCTCCTGCAAAAATCCCGCCGCCTGCGATTGGCGGGTGTATATCGACGTGTCTGAATACGATTCCGGGGTGTACACCCTGGGCCTTGCCCTGGCCTATAAAAACGGCGATTCGGACGAATATCGCTATTACGAATTTGGCGAACTGCAGTCCTTCACCGTCAACGACGGCGAAATCATCATGCCCGTGATCGTGACCGGCGCGGAATAATCCCCTGTGAACCTGTCCCCCGGAGGCTGCTTCCGGGGGTATTTTTATAAACAACGGAGGAGGCTGGTTTTTCTTGGTATTTGCATCTCCCATTTTTCTTTTCGCCTTCATGCCCCTGGCCGTGGGCCTGTGCATGCTGGCCCGGTGGACGAAGCGGCCCTGGGTGCGCAACGGGCTTCTGCTTCTGTTCAGCCTGGCGTTCTACGCCTGGGGCGAACCCACGTATGTGTTTCTGATGCTGGGGGCCATTCTGGCCAATTATCTGCTGGCCTTCCGGGTGCGGGAAAGCAGGCTGGTTTTTGTCTGCGCCGTGGCGCTGGATCTGGGCATGCTGGCGGTGTTCAAGTATCTGGATCTTCTGATTTCCGCGGCCAACGGCCTGTTCCGGCTGAATCTGCCGGGAGCGCATCTGGCGCTGCCCATCGGCATTTCGTTTTATACCTTTCAGATTCTGTCTTACGTCATCGACGTGCGCCGGGGCGACGTGCCCCCCGCCCGGAATCTGGTGGATTTCGCGGCGTATGTTTCCATGTTTCCGCAGCTCATCGCCGGGCCCATCGTGCGTTATGTGGACGTGGCGGCGGATCTGCGTCGGCTGAACGGGGATATTTCCACCGCGGCGGCGGGCGCCCGAAGGTTCTGCATGGGTCTGGCCAAGAAGGTGCTGCTGGCCAACACCCTGGCCTCCGCGGCGGACACCGCCTTCGGCATGACGGGCTCGCTGAATTTCGGCGGAGCCTGGGCGGGATTGATCGCCTACGCCCTGCAGATCTATTTCGATTTTTCCGGCTATTCGGATATGGCCATCGGCCTGGGGAAAATGTTGGGCTTCTCTTTTCCGGAAAACTTCCGCTATCCCTATGTGTCCCTGTCGGTGAAGGAATTCTGGCGCAGGTGGCATCTTTCCCTGTCCACCTGGTTCCGGGATTATCTCTACATTCCCCTGGGAGGCAGCCGCCGGGGCAAGGGGCGCACGCTGCTGAATCTGCTGATCGTGTTCGCCCTGTGCGGGCTGTGGCATGGCGCCAACTGGACCTTCCTTTTGTGGGGCCTGTGGCACGGGCTTTTCCTGTGTCTGGAGCGGTTGAGCTTCATGAAAAAGCTCCAGGAAGCGCTGCCCAAATGGGTGCGGTGGTGCTATACGGCGCTGGTGGTGCTGCTGGGCTGGGTGCTGTTCCGGGCGGACAGTCTGGCCCTGGCCCTTCAGTACGCGGGGAATCTTTTCTCCCTGGAGGGCGTGTGGATTTCGGAGGTATTGACCGTCCAGTCCGGCGCAGCGCTGCTGGCAGGAATCGTTTGCTGCCTGCCGCTGCCCCGGCCCCGGCAGAACGCGCTGACGGAAACGGTTTATACGCTGATTGCCCTGGCCCTTTTGGCGGCATGCGCCCTGTGCCTGGCCGGCGGCACCTACAATCCCTTTATCTATTTCCGCTTTTGACAGGAGGCGCGCAATATGAACTACAGAAAACTGCTCAGCTATCTTACGGTGCTGCTGTTCCTGGGGCTTGCCTCCCTGCCCGCCTGGGGCATGCTGTTTCCCGCCCTTACCCGGGACGCGGGGGAAAACCGCGCCCTGGCCCACTGGCCCCGGCCCTTTACGCCCCAGGGCGCGGAGGACTGGTTTGACGATCATTTCGCCCTGCGGGGGCCCATGACCGCCCTGTACAACCGGGTCAACGCCCGCACGGGGCTGACGGAGGTCAATGGCGTGGCCACCGGCAGGGACGGCTGGCTGTATTACATGTACGACGGCTCCCGGGAGGACATCCGCCGGGAAATCCATTATTCCCCTCAGGAGCTGGAGCGCATCTGTTCCGCCCAGCAGCAGGCAAAGGACGACCTTGCCGCCATGGGAATCGATTATTATCTGGTGATCTGCCCGGATAAGCACACGGTGTATCCGGAATTTCTGCCGGAGAGCCTTTCCGGCTATACCGGCCCCTCCCGGCTGGACGGCATGCTGGAGGCCATGTCGAAAAACACCGACGTGAAGATCATCGACACCCGCCAGACCGTGATCGACGAAAAGCAGAATCACCGGGTGTTCTTTAAAACCGACACCCACTGGAACGGCTATGGGGCCTTCGCGGCCTATGAGCAGATCATCGGCCGCATTGGGGAAGACCATCCCTCCGTCCGGCAGATCGCCCGGGAGGACTGCGACGTGCTCATTGACGAGAACTGGCGGGAAGGGGACATGGCGGGCTTCATCGGCCAGGCGGATACGCTGGTGGATACCGACGTGACCTTCCAGGTGAAGGATTCCAGCCTGGTGCGGCTGGAGTCGCCCTATGCCGAAACCAGCGACGACCCGGACCGGCCCATTCTGTGCATGGAAAATCCCGCCCATCCGGAGCTGCCCACGGCGGTGGTGTTCCGGGATTCCTTCTGCAAAAAGCTCTATCCCATGCTGGCGGACAGCTTCTCCAAGGTGACCTTTGTGTGGAGCACCTCCGTGATGTATTCCATCGTGGAAAACGAGCAGCCCGATCTGGTCATCATGGAATACGTGGAGCGTTACAGTGGGTATGCGGCCAACGGCATGGACGCGCCAGAGGCCAAGCTGGCGGACTACGAATCCGGAAATCTTCCGCTGCCGGAGCACAAGGGACTCATCCGCTCCAATGTGGACGGCATGGATACCTCCCGGGAAATCTGCACCCTCGCCGGCTGGGCCTTCGATCCGGACGGCGACTGCCTGAAGGGGGATAAGCACATCGCCCTGGTCTGCGGAGAGGATATCGTCTGGTGCGAAACCGCTTCGGTGCTGCGGCCGGACGTGACCGCGGCCTATGCCGACAGTCTGGGCGGGAAAAACGTGGATTACGCGGGCTTCAGCGCCTCCTTCCGGAAAAGCGACCTCCACCCGGGCAAGTGGCAGGTGATCGTGGTCATCGACGACGGCGCGGGCAACGCCGCCTATACCGAACTGGACAAACGCGTGCGCATCGACTGATTTATCCCGAACAGACTCCCAGCCTTCCCCTCTGGGGAAGGTGCCGCCCGCAGGCGGCGGATGAGGTCGGAACCCCCTGCCCTCGATCAGCAAAAATCGCCTGCCCATCGACAGATTCGCACCTTCTCCCTCCGGCGGAATAGTATGCTGTATCCACTGCCGGAGGGAGTTTTGTGTGATGAAGCGCCTGGTGGTTTGCAAATTCGGCGGCAGTTCCCTGGCGGATGCGGCTCGCTTTCGCCGGGTGGCGGAGATTCTCCGCCGGAACCCCGCCCGGAAATATATCGTGGTTTCCGCGCCCGGGGCCCGTTTCCCGGGCGATACTAAATTGACGGATCGACTTTTGCGGGCGCGGCTGTCCCCGGGCTGGGCCCGGGAACGGGAATGGGCCCAGGTGTGCGCCCGGTTCCGGGAAATTGCCTGGGGCCTGGGCCTGGACGCGCCGGAGGAGGACCTGGAGAAGGCCCGCGCCGCCCTGGAAGCGGACCGGGCCGCCGCCGCCAGCCGGGGGGAATGGCTCTGCGCCCGGATGCTGGCGGCGTATCTGAAGCTGCCCTTTGTGGACGCGGCGGAGGTGATCCGCTTCCGAAAAGGCGTGCCGGATCCTCAGGCCAGTTATGCCCTTTTGCAAAAGCTGCCCCGGGAGGGGGCGGTGCTGCCGGGGTTTTACGGGGCGGAGGCGGACGGCAGCGTGGCCGTGTTTCCCCGGGGTGGATCGGACATTACCGGGGCCTGGACGGCGGCGGCGCTGCAGGCGGACGCTTACGAAAACTGGACGGACGTGGACGGCTTTTTCAGCGCGGACCCCGCCCTGGTCACCGGAGCGCGGCCCATTGCGGAACTTTCCCCGGAACAGGCGGAGAAAATCTGCCGGGCGGGGGCGGGGGTGCTCCACTGGGCCTGCATCGCCCCGGCCGCTCAGGCGGGGATCCCCGTTTTTGTGAAAAACACCTTTCGCCCGGAAGCGCCCGGCACCCGCATCGCCCGGGGCGCGGATTATTCCGGTATCTGCGTCGCCCTTTCCCGGGAACAAAGCGGCCTTGTCCGGGCGACGCTGATGGGGGCGGCCCCGGAAAAGCAGGCCGAGGCCCGGCTGGCCCTGCCGGAAAAACTGCCCCGGGCATGCAGGGACGGGGCGCTGCAGGTGCTTTGCCCGCCCGCTCAGGCGCGCCAGGTGGCGCAGATTCTCCACGACGCCGGCTCATAGGGTCGGCGTCGGTTTATATCGGCGTAAATTTTTTTCGGAAACCCGGTCTGCGCGGCAGTTAGTACTTTTTTTTTCACGTTTCCTGTGCTAAAATAATGTAGTATGTGTTTCTGGAGGCGTTACTGTGGAAAGATATGAGAAACTGGTTGGTTTGTTGAATGCCGACGCCGCAATCGTTACGCGGCCCGAAAACATGCGCTACCTTTCCGGATATACCGGGGAAGGCTGCCTGTTTGTGTGCAAGGACGCTCACGTGGTGGTCACCGATTTCCGTTATACCGAACAGGCGGAGCGTCAGGCTCCCGGCTGGCGGGTGGAAATGACCAAGGTCGGCCGCGGCGCGTGGCAGGTTTGCGCGGAACTGATGGCGGAATTCGGCCTGAAGACCGCCGCCACTGAAACGGATTATATCATTTACGATGACTTCATGGCTCTGCAGAAGGCGCTGGCCGGCTGCGAAGTGGGCAGCATGTCCGGCGTGGTGGAGACCATGCGCCAGATTAAGGACGAGGGCGAAATCGCCTGCATCAAGGAAGCGGCGCGGATTTCCTGCAAGGCCTTTGAAAACCTGCTGGGCTGGGTCAAGCCCGGCATGACGGAAAAGGAAGTTCAGATTCGTCTGGATTACGAAATGCTCCAGCTGGGCAGCGAGAAAAACGCCTTTGCCACCATCGCCTGCGCGGGCGTCAACGGCTCTCTGCCCCATGCCATCCCTTCCGATCATGTCATCCAGAAGGGCGAGCTTCTGACGCTGGACTTCGGCGCGTGCCATCACGGCTATCTTTCCGACATGACCCGCACCATCGGCTTTGGCAAGATCGAAGGCGAATTGCGCACCATCTATCAGCTGGTGCTGGACGCGCAGCTGATGTGCCTGGACGCCATCGCCCCCGGCAAATCCTGCCGCGAAATTGACGCCATCGCCCGGAATTATCTGGACGCGCGTTATCCCGGCCGTTTCGGCCACGGACTGGGCCACGGCGTAGGCCTGTTCATTCATGAATCCCCCCGGTTCGCGATGACTTCCACCGCGACCCTGGAACCCGGACACGTAATCACTGTGGAGCCCGGCCTGTATATTCCCGGCCTTGGCGGCTGCCGCATTGAGGATATGGCGATTATCACGGCGGACGGCTATGTCGATCCCATCGATGCGCCCAAGCAGTTGATTGAGCTGTAAGACAAACTTTTAGGAGGAGTTCCCAATGATCAACGCAAGCGATTTCCGTAACGGCGTAACCCTGGAGATGGATAACGGCATCTGGACCATCGTGTCCTTCCTGCACGTGAAGCCCGGCAAGGGCGCGGCGTTCGTTCGCACCAAGCTCAAGAATATCGTCACCGGCGCCGTCATCGAGCGTACTTTCAACCCCACCGACAAGTTCCCCAAGGCCATGATCGAGACCAAGGAAATGCAGTACCTGTACGCCGACGGCGATATGTACTACTTCATGGACACCGAGACCTATGACCAGCTGGCCCTGACCCACGAGCAGGTGGCCGACGCCATCCCCTTCGTGAAGGAAAACACCAACGTGACCGTGCGCTTCTTCAAGGGCGCTCCCTTCTCCGTGGCCGCCCCCAACTTTGTGGAGCTGACCGTGGTGAACACCGAGCCCGGCTTCAAGGGCGACACCGCCGCCAATACCACCAAGCCCGCCACCCTGGAAACCGGCATCACCCTGCAGGTTCCCCTGTTCATTGAGAACGGCGACGTGCTGAAGATCGACACCCGCGAAGGCGGCGAGTATCTGGGCCGCGCATAAGCGCATAGAATAAGCCTGGAAAAGCGGCAAAAGGGCCAAAACGGCCCTTTTGTCATATCCATTGAAAAAACAAAAACCAGCAGGAGGGAAAGCGCAATGGAATCTATCCGCAAAAAGGCCGGCTATCTGGAGGGCCTGTTCGAGGCCATGAAGAAGGATGAAAAATCCCCCGAGACCATGTTGCAGCAGGGCGTCATTTCGCTGCTGAGCGAGCTTACCGAACGGGTAGAAGCCATGGACGATCTCCTTGGCGAACTGAACGATTACGTGGAAAGCATCGACGACGACCTGAGCCAGATGGAAGGCATGCATGACATGGACGATGATTTCGACATGATGGCCTATCCTGACGAGGACATTCTGCGGGTGATCAACAACGACGACGAGCCTGAACCCGCCCAGGTGCTGATTCCCGTGCGGTGCGCCGAATGCTTCAACGTGTTCCTCATCGACGGCGAACCCGGCAAGGAAAAATACGTCTGTCCCACCTGCGGAAAAACCGTGAAGACCATCCGCGTGGACAGGAAAAATACGCCCATCGGGAAAAAAGCGGAGGAATAAGAGATGCTGTACATCCCCTATGACGCGTTGACGGACACCCTGGAAAAGGGCCTGCTTCGGGCGGGACTGGATGAAAAGCGCGCCGCCCAGCTGGCGGACGTGTTCGCCGGCAATTCCGCCGAGGGCGTGTATTCCCATGGCGTAAATCGGTACATGCGCTTTTTGGGCGAAGTGGAAAAGGGCATTGTGGACCTGAAGGCGGAGACGGAGGTGGTTTCCTCCTTCGGCGCGCTGGAGGTGCGGGACGCTCATTTTGGCATCGGCCCCATTAACGCCGAAGACGCCATGGCCCGGGCGGTGGCCCTGTCCAAAGAACACGGCATTGCCTGCGTGGCCGTGCGCAACACCAATCACTGGCTGCGCCCCGGCCGCTATGGCTGGCAGGCCGCCAACGCCGGCGTGATCGGCATGTGCTGGTCCAACACCATCAATAACATGCCCGCCTGGGGCGCGGTGGATCCCCGCCTGGGCAATAACCCCATCGTGCTGGCCATTCCCCGGAAAAAGGGCAATGTGGTGGCGGATCTGGCCATGACCCAGTTCGCCTTTGGAAAACTGGAGATCGCCAAGCTCAGCCACGAGCAGCTGCCCATTTACGGCGGATACGACGAAAACGGCAACCTCACCACGGATCCGGAGGCCATTCAGAAGAGCAAGCGGCCCCTGCCCATCGGCTATTGGAAGGGTTCCGCCCTTTCCCTGGCCCTGGACATGATCGCTTCGGCTACAGCGCTGGGACGCACCACCGCCATGGTGGCCGCGGATTCCCACACGGAATATGGCATCACCCAGATCTTCATCGCCATCAATTTCCGGGCGGCGGTGGATCCGGAAAAGGCGGACGAAATTCTGGATACCGCGGTGGACTACCTTTTGGGCTCCACGCCGGTGGACCCGGAAAAACCCGTGCGCTATCCCGGCCAGAATACCGCCAAAATCCGGGAGACCAACCTTTCCCGGGGCGTGCCCATTCACGAAGAAACCTGGGAGAAGATCCTGGCCTACGTGAATGAAAAATAAAGAATGAATAATAGCGAAGGCCCCTGCTGTCTCCTGTCGGAAACAGCAGGGGCCCTTTTCGGCGCGAATTAGTGCGCCTGAGGTACGCGCCATTCCAGCTGCGTCAGCCACATCCAGCTGTAACGGTCGCCCAGAAGGAACATAAATTCGCCTTCCTGATTGTTGCCTTCCCGGATTTCCACCTTGACCCGGTGCCAGCAGTGATCCAGATTCACCACCACGGAATCCTTGCAGCGATGGATGGCGGGCACATACTGCTTGTCGTCGTGATCGGTGAGCACTTCGCCGTCCAGTTCGCAGGAGAGGGGCCGGGTGCCCTGAGCCACCAGCCGGTCGTCGGTGCGGCGGGTGAAGAGCTTGAATTCCCCTTCGAAGGTGTGGGCTCCGGGGCCGAAGGAGGCGATGGGGCCGGGCACGTCGGTTTCCTTGCCGTCCACCAGCCAGGTGATGGGCGCAACCAGGCCGCAGGTGACGGACCAGGAAACGTCGTCCATGGCGAAGCGGATGTCCAGAGGATTGTAGTAAGCACGTTTGCGCAGCCGCTGGGGAATGGTGACGAAAATGGGATAATCCGCCTGTTCGCCGGCGGCCAGGAAGAATTCCCCGTCGCCTTCCGCAACAAAGCCGTCCGGGGCGCGCAGGGAGAAGGTTCCCTGGCAGGGACGCTCGGTGGGATTGCCCAGCCGCAGGGTGAACCGGGTCTTTTCGCCGGTCATCACGGCCACCTTTTCGGGATAGATCAGTTTGACCACCAGCGGCGTTACCGCGGCGATGCTGAGGGTGGGCTCGTAATCCGCCGCCAGCGCCACTACGTCCGCGCGGCGGGTCCAGGCGGGAGCACCGGTGTATTCGGGAATTTCGCCCTCCAGCTTGCAGGAGGAGCCATAGAATTCCTGAATTTCCGCGCAGGTTTCGAAAATCTGGTCGCAGAAGGAGGTGATGGTGGCGCCCTCGTGCATGCCCACGATGTTGTCGGAAAGCACCAGATCCTCGCCGATGGGCCAGGTCCAGCGTTCTTCGATGGAATCCACGTCGATGAGACCCAGAATGGCCCCCAGAGTGGCACAGGTGCAGTCCGCGTCGTAGCCCAGAGAGGCGGCGGTGCAGATGGACTTGCTGAAATCCCCGCCGCCCGCCAGCCAGGACAGCAGAATCAGGGACAAATTGATGGTCACGTCCGTCCAGTTGTGGCTGGGATATTTTTCCAGAATCTTCGCTCGCACCTGCAGCGCGTCGTGGGTTTCGTCCCACCAGGCGATGGTATCGGTGAAGGCGGAGGTCATGCGGCGGTTGCCGGTGATGTAGGAAAGGCCTTTTTCGATGAGCTTGCGGCAATCGGATTCCACAAAGGCGTAGGATTCCACCGCCGTCAAAAACAGGCACGCGTCCACGCCGTCGTCAAAATGATCGGTGGCCGCGTCTTCCCGGGCCAGAGAAACCGCCAGATCGGGATCCGCCGGCGCCAGGCAGGCCCACAGCTCGCTGCGGATGGCCGCGCCCATGCCCGCGCCGAACTTGCTGGAATATTTGCCGGAAAGGGGCGCGAACAGGCCGATGGTGGTATTGTTGTTGGCCACGCCGTATTCATCCGGGCAGCACTGCACGTTCTTCTGCCACAGTTCGCACAGGTAATGCGCCGAAACCGGCAGGCCCCGGCGGCGCAGGATTTCCAACGCCACCACCTGCAGATCCAGATCGTCGTTGGCCACCATGGAGGTGGGCACCGGGTCGTAATAGGTCACTTCGTTGACGTTCAGGTTGCCTTCAAAGGGCATGCCCAGGGTGCCGCCCACGGATTTGCCGATGAAGCAGCCTCTGACTTTTTTGCGATATTCGCTTACGGGATAGTTCATGTGTTTCCTCCTGATGTCGGTTGTATCACACCAGCTTCAGCCGGCGGCAGGCGTAAAGATACAGCAGCATGGCGCTGGAATACCATTCCGAACTGCGGGACATTTCCCCGGTGATGGGGTCTAGTTCCTGGGCGAAATGCAGCGCACCCCGGTTGATGCCCTCCACCCATTTCTGCAGCACGTGGTCATAATCCGCGCCGTAGCCGTAATGGTCCATCCACCTGCCGCAGCGCAGGGCGGTGAGGGCCTGGGAATAATAGCCCCAGGAATTGCCGTCCCGGTCCTTTTTGCTGCCGGGGTCGCAAATGGCCATGGAGGGGAAGGGGTATTCCGTCCAGAATTCGTTGGGATTTTTCATGTGCCGCTGATAGATGCGGTCGGCCATGTCCTGATCCAGCACGTGCTCCTGGAAGACGTTGGAGATGGAAATGGAAAGGAACTTGCGCTTGCGGCCGTGCCGGTCCACATCGTAGAAGAATTCATCCTCCGGATCGTACAGCAGCTCCAGCATTTTTTCCTTCACTTCCCGGGCCTTCTGCGCCCAGGCCTCCGCCTCCTTTTCCAGCCCCAGCTCGGCGGCCATTTTGGAAAGAGCCCGGCGGTCGCCGTAGAACACGGCGTTCATGTCCGGCGCCAGCATGGGCACCGCATCGCAGTCCGCGGGGACTTTCCCCTCCGGATCCGGGCAGGGATTGGGAATGTCCGCTAGCCGGGCGGAATTGTCGTGGCCGGTGTCGTACAGGCAGAACAGCTCGATGAGTCCCTGATGGGTGGTCATGCGGTTGGCGCACAGCCACGCGTCCCAGGCCTTCAGGGAATCATAGGCCTCCTGCAGATAGGCCCGGTCGCCCAGCATCTGGTAGGTTTCCCAGCAAAGCCGGCCGAAGGAAACGCATTCCTGAATCTGCCGGTAGCCAACGGGATTGCCCTTGAAATCCCGGATGACGGAGGTGTCCAGCACGTTAAAGGGCAGCCGGCCGTCCTTTTTCTGGTTGCGGATGAACAAAAGCGTCTGGTTTCGGGCGATTTCCTTGCCCTTTTCCGGCTCCAGCTGGGCGTATTTCACGCCGTCGTAGACGTGCTCCATCCATACGCCGGGATAGGTGGTGGAAATCAGGAAAAGGGGGCCCGCCTGGCCGGGGAAGGAGCGCAGATGAAATTCCTCAATGCGCTGCGTCGCCAGGGCGTATCCGGTTTTGGTGTCCATGGGGTTGCTCCCTTCGAACTCAGTCCACGCAATAGCGCCGGTAGACGTCGTTCATTAAATCGTTCAGTGCGTGCACTTCCTTCCGGGCGGTGGCGTTCAGTTCCCGCTCGTCTCGGGTGCGGCAGAAGGTGGTAATGGGCAGTTTTTCAATGGCGCTGAGGTGATACTTGGCGCAGACGGGATAGACCTGCCGCTCCATCAGCGCGCCTACGGAAATGGCCGATTGCACCATGGGGGCGTTTTCGTGGAAGGGATGCTCCGTCAGCCACACGTACAGTTCCGGGTGCATGTTGGCCATGACTCCGGAAAAGCCCGCCGCGCCGGCCCGCAGGGTTTCCAGCAGGGTGGCGCTGTTGGCGTTGTACAGCCCGAAGGAGGTGCCCTTCAAAATATCCAGCCGCCGGCGGATTTCGTCCGCGTCGCAGCAGGTGTCTTTCATGAAATAGAACCGGCCGGTATCCGCCAGATATTTCAGCACCCGGGGGGTCAGAAGCCGCTTATAGGGATGGGGGCATTCGTATATGCCCATATCGATGGCAGGATCCAGCTGGGAAAGCACCTTTTCGCAATTCTCCAGCCAGATTTCGTCCCCTTCGCCGCTGCGGCAGAAGTGGTTGGAAATCACGATTACCGCGTCCGCGCCTTCTTCGGCCATGGCGGAAAGCTCCCGCACGGAGCCGGAGACGGTGTCCGAGGTATGCCCGGAGGCGATCACCGGCACCCGGCCCCGGGCCGCCTTTACGGTGGTCCGGGTGATGAGCCGGCGTTCTTCCAGGGTCAGGTAGTAAATTTCGCTGGACTGGCAGGCGGCGAAGAGGCCCTTGGCCCCCATGTGGATGTACCAGTCTACCAGGGCGGTCAGGCCTTCGGTATCCACCTCGCCCGCGCGGGTAAAGGGAGTGAGCATTACCGGCCATACGCCGCCGGGATATTTCAAATTCATGCCTTTACCTCTTCGCCCAGTTCGGCGGATTTGTAGATCATGTCCATCAGCCGGGAGGAGAGAATGGCGTGGTCGATGTTGCCCTTGGTCTTGATGCCCTGGGGGGCCTTCAGCAGGAAATCGCGGATTTCCACTTCGTACATGTTCTGGGTGGGATAATCGAATTTGGTCTCGGTGAGCATGCCGTTCTTGGTGGAATACAATACGAAGTTTCCGCCGTAATCCAGCTTGATGCCCGCCTTGGTGCCCAGGAATTCAATGTACATCTGCCGCTCGCCGATGTTCTGGGCCCAGGCGCCGTTCATGGAAATGGTGGGGCCTTCGGTGCGCACCAGACCGGTGACGAATTCTTCCACGTCGCAGGTTCCGCTGTAATCCGGCGGGCCTGCCCACATGTCGGTGTAGGTGTAGTTTTCCATGGGATCGGCCAATTTGCAATAGGTGGCGGCGGAAACCGTGCGCACGGCCGGTTCGGCGATGCAGAAGAAGATCAGGTCGATGAAGTGCACGCCCCAGTCGATGAGCGCGCCGCCGCCGGCCATGGCCTTGGTGGTGAAGGCGCCGCCCAGGCCGGGAATGGAGCGATGGGCCCGGAAGGAGCAGTAGACGTGATAAATTTCGCCCAGTTCGCCCGCGGCGATGAGATCGCGCACCTTGTTTACGGCGGTGTTGAACCGGTTGCAGACGCCGATGTTCAGAATCATGCCGTTGTCGTCGGCGGCCTTCTGCATTTCGGCGGCCAGTTCGGCGTTGACGGCGGCGGGCTTTTCGCACAGCACGTGCTTTTTGGCCTTCAGGCAGTCGATGGTGATGGGGGCGTGCACGTAGTTGGGGGTGCACACGCTGACGCAGGTCACTTCCGGGTCGGAAAGGATTACGTGATAATCTTCGATCACTTCGCCGGAGCCGTATTTGTCCCGCAGGGCGCGGGCGCGCTCGGGCAGAATGTCGCAGAAATACTTCACTTCGCTGATATCCCGGGCCGCTTCGTAGGCGGGCTCGTGGGCGTTATTGGCAATTTTGCCGCAGCCGATGATGGCAACCTTGATTTTGCTCATGAAAGGAATCCCTCCTGTTGGCTTGATTTGGATGATTTTATTATACAGCCTGCGCCGGTAAATTTCAATTCTTCGGCCCGGATGGGGACAAAAAAACTGCCCCGCATGCGCCGGACAGTCAGACTTTACGATTCTGCTTTTTCGCAGACGGCGTGACAACTCCCCGCTCCCACCGGGTGATGTACGTCTGCTTCCCACCGATAGCATCGGCCAACTGTTTCCGAGTCATCCCCTTGGCGATTTGCATTTTCGCGATCTCGCTCCCATTTGTTTCGCGTGGATCAGTTACATGACATAGTTTCTCCCTTTACATTCCGCCGCGAATATGATAAACTAAGGGGTAGGGGGGTTGCCCCTCCTTAGCGCTCAGATGCTAACCATTGTCTTTGCCGGACGCGTTAGCATCTTTTTTGAACTGTGTCAGTTGTTTGATCGCTTTCAAAAAAGCTTCCTTGTCGGGTGTCAGTTCGGCTACCAGTTGGTATGTTGCTCGAAGCCAGTTCAATTCGTTCCTATTCATGAGCTTTCGTCTCCTTTTGTTTACGGTCGTCATTGTTCCGCCGCCTTCCTACATATTCAGGGCCCGGGCGGGGACAAAAAACTGCACCGCTTGCGCCGGGCAGTCAAACTTTACTAATCCCGTTGAACTCCACGCCCTGCCGCATTCTCCCAGCCGTATTTTCTCTGGATTAGACTCTCATGTTGTTTTCCTTCGCCCATTTCATGATCGCTTTTACCTTGCGGTCGTATCGTTTCAGCTTTTCAGACGCGTGTTCGTTGTAGAATTTTTTCCATTCGTCCTCGTCAAAATCCCCATCCGGGTCTAACGCGCAGTAAGCATCCATAATCCGTATTTGTTCTTCTTCTATGTCTGCTGGCCGTGGCATTCTGTAATGCTCCATGGGTTGCCGCCTCCTTTGGGCTTTTTTAAATAATATCACGATGGCTGTTGAAATGCAAATCGGCGGAAAAAAACGGTGTGTGAGCCGGTTTGCGGCCGCGGGCGGTTTCTGATATAATGGTGTCGGATAGAATATTTAAAAAGGAGGTCTGGCCAATGAAAGTATTGCTGGTCAACGGCAGTTCCCGGCAGCGGGGCTGCACCGGAGTCGCGCTGGCGGAGGTGGAACGCGCCCTGCGGGAAGAGGGAGTGCAGACGGAGACGCTGTTTCTGGGCAACGCGCCCATTGCGGACTGCATGGCCTGCGGACAGTGTCGAAAATTGGGAAAATGCGTACTGGAGGACGCGGTGAACCCCTTTGTGGAAAAGGCCCGGGAGGCCCAGGGCTTCGTCTTCGGTTCGCCGGTGTATTACGCCCATCCCTCGGGCAGAATCCTGTCCTTCTTGGATCGGGCGTTTTTCTCCGGCAGCGCCACATTTGCCTTCAAGCCCGCCGCCGCCGTGCTCAGCGCCCGCCGGGCGGGTACCACCGCGTCCTTCGACGTGCTCAATAAGTATTTCACCATTTCCTCCATGCCCGTGGTTTCCGCCACCTATTGGAACCATGTGTACGGCTCCCAGCCGGAGGAGGTGCCTCAGGATCAGGAAGGGCTGATGACCATGTACAACATCGGCAAGAACATGGCCTGGCTGCTGAAGTGCCTGGAAATGGGCGCGCAGCACGGCCTGCCCCATCCGGAGAATCCCAAAATCGCCACCAATTTCATTCGATAAAGGCAAAAAACAACCCGGCGCAGGGCTTCGTGCCCCCGCCGGGTTGTGCGATTTATCGCTGAATGAAGGTGATGCCGTCGCCGACTAGGGTCAGAAGCCGCACCGCCTCTTCCTCGGTGATGGGGCCGTCTACGTTCACCTGAATGCTTACGCAGTGGCCCTCGTCATAACGGATGCAGGCGTAGGCTACGCTGGTGATGACGGGTTCGGTCTCTTCGCCCTCCGCGGGCTGGGCGGTTTCTTCCGCATCAGGCTGAGCGGTTTCCTCCGTCTCGGCAGAGGCGGTTTCCGTTGCGTCGGGGGCGGCGGTTTCCGCCGCGGGGGTCTCTTCCATGGTGTAGAAGCTGTACAGCGCTTCCCGACCGGCGCAGGTGAAGGGCACGCTTTCCATCTCGTCTACGCCCGCCAGCCTGGCCGCCGTGGAGGAAAGGTACTTGGCCATTTCCGCATAATCGGAAGCCGCGCCGGAGATGTAGATCAGCTGCGCGTCGGCATTCTCATCCTGGGCGTGGAGATACTTGGTGGCGCTGTAGGCGGATTCGTCCCCCAGGGTGAACCCGGGAATTTCGCCCACGGAGCCGATCTGATAATACTGGGGCGTGCTGGTTTTGGAATAATTGGCCACCAGCCAGTTGGGTTCCATCTGCAGCTTGCCGTTTTCCGTGCGCAGGAAGTCGTCGTTGCGAATCACCAGGGCCAGAATCACCACCGCGGCGATTACCGCCACGGCCAGCACGCTGGTCCAGATCCAGTCCTTTTTCGAAAATGCGCGTTTTTTGCCGGGCTTTTTGTAGCCCTTTCCAGCCTTACCCATGGTTTGCATCCCTCCGGAAAGTATTTCGTTGCGTTGCTGATCTATAAAATTCGACATGAAAATTAACATTCCTGCCGGCGTGAAAAATATTCCCGTTTGCCCCTCAGGCGATGCGGGCCATGGCCACCTTGTCCGCCACGGTGGCGATGAATTCCCCGTTGGAGGGCCTGTCCTGCTTGTCGAACAGCTTCATGCCGTACATGCGGTTGGCCGCCTCCAGCCTTCCCCGGTTCCAGGCCACCTCGATGGCGTGGCGCATGGCCCGTTCCACCTTGCTGGGGCTGGTGGAAAACCGCCGGGCCACCCCGGGATAGAGCTCCTTGGTGATGTGGTCGATGAGGGAATGATCCTCCATCACCATCCGTACCGCCTCCCGCAGATACTGATAGCCCTTGATGTGGGCGGGAATGCCCAGGGTGAGAAACAGGTTGGTCACCCGCTGATCGGGGGCCTCCGCCGCCGGGGCGATTTCCGGCTCCTCCGGGCCGGCTTCCCGGCCCTGGGCGGCTTCCCGAATGCGCTCCAGCAGAATCCGGGGGTCGAAGGGTTTGGCCATGTAATAGCTGGCCCCCAGGTTCAGGGCCCGCAGGATGAATTCGTCCCGGGTCAGCCCCGTCAGCACGATGACCCGGGGCCGGACCGCCTCCGGCAGAACCGCCAATTGCCCCAATACGGAAAAACCGTCCGCCCGGGGCAGAATCAGCCCCATCACCACCACGTCCGGGTTTTCCTCCACCACGGCGGGGTAAATCTCCGCCCCGTCGGTAATGCGCGCGCAAACAGCAATATCCCCCTGGCGGGAGAGATATTCCCCCGTGGCGGACACCAGCGAGGCGTTTCCGTCCGCCAACAGCACCTTGATTCGACCCATGTTTCAGCGCCTCCTTGCGTTGAAATTTTGTAAAGTTATATTCCTGTGAAGGGAGAAACATGCCTGATAATCGACAATTTTCTCCCGGAAACGCGGGAAAAGCTTGTGCCGCCGGGGCGCATGTGCTATACTTTTTTCGTCTTGAATCCTTGATTTTCTATGGAGGGAAATTTTTATGCTGAGCACCGTTCGCACCGGCGTGGCCGGATTGGGCAGCCGTGGCTTTGGACTTGTAAAAGATCTTCTGATGGATTTGCAGGGCGTGGAAATCGTCGCCGTGTGCGATGATTTTGGCGACCGGGCGGAAAAGGCCCAGGCGGCGGTTCGGGAAAAAACCGGCAAGACCCCCAGGGCTTATCGCAGTTACGACGAAATGCTGGACGCGGGCGATCTGGACGCGGTTCTGGTGATTACGCCCTGGGAAACCCACGTGCCCTTCGCCATCCGCGCCATGGAAAAGGGAATCCCCGTGGGCATCGAGGTGGGCGGCGCCACCAGCGTTCAGGAATGCTGGGATCTGGTGCGCACTTATGAAAAAACCCGCACGCCCTTCATGTTCCTGGAAAACTGCTGCTTCGGCCGGACGGAAATGATGGTGACCCATATGGTGCGACAGGGCCTCTTCGGCGAAATCGTCCACTGCGCCGGGGCGTATGCCCACGATCTGCGGGACGAGGTGGCCGGCGGCAACGAAAATCATCACTATCGCCTGCGCCATTATCGCAACCGCAATTGCGAAAACTATCCCACCCACGAATTGGGCCCCATTGCGAAGCTTCTGAACGTCAATTCCGGCAACCGCATGCTGAGCCTCACCTCCATGGCCTCCAAGGCCGCGGGGATGAACGCCTTCGGCGTGGAGGGCAAGTTCAACCAGGGCGACGTGGTGACCACCCTCATCCGCTGCGCCGGCGGCGAGACCATCCAGCTTTCTCTGGATACCACCCTGCCCCGGTATTATTGCCGGGATTTCACCGTGCGGGGCACCAAGGGCCTGTATGAAGAGCGCACCAATTCCGTCTATCTGGACGGCATGGGCCATCATTTCGACTGGAACGCGGGCCATTGGAACAACGCGGATTCCTACCGGGAAACCTATGAGCATCCCCTGTGGCAGAAGTTCATTTCCGACGGCGTTACCGGTGG
This sequence comes from uncultured Eubacteriales bacterium, assembly GCA_902767315.1. Lineage (GTDB taxonomy): Bacteria > Bacillota > Clostridia > Christensenellales > Aristaeellaceae > RUG11247. The sequence goes on along the minus strand of CACXHB010000014.1, from coordinate 3,235 downwards.
CCACGGCGGCATGGACGGACTGGTATACGGCGCGTTCTTCCGCTGCCTGCAGAAGGGTTGGCCCATGCCCCTGGACGTGTACGACGCGGCGGCCTGGATGGCCATTACGCCCCTGAGCGAGCAGTCCATCGCCCTGGGCTCCGCGCCGGTGGAGATTCCCGATTTCACCAGCGGCCGGTGGCTTATCTCCGCCGACAGTATCGACGAATACGTAAAACGCTATTGCTGAAGCTTTTCTTTTACTGCTGCGGCGTTTTCTTGGTAAAAAACGATCCCGAATCCCTTCCGGCGGAGCGGCTGCGGCTTGTCTCCGCCGGCTTTTTGATGTATAATGTTATTAACCCAATAACACAGATTAAAGGAGCGTTTTTTCTATGATTCATGTTGGCGTTCTCGGATTTGCCCATGGCCATGTAATGGGCTACGGCACGAACATGCAGAACCACCCCGAATGGGGCGTAAAGATCACCGGCGGCTGGGATCACGACGCGCAGCGGGCCAAGGACAGCTGCGAAAAGCTGGGCGCGACTGCCTTTGCCACGGCGGAAGAGCTGCTGGCCAGCGACATTCAGGCGGTCATCGTCTCCTGCGAGACCAAGTATCATCCCGACATGGTGGAACTGGCCGCCGCGGCGGGCAAGGACATCATCTGCTACAAGCCCATGGCCCTGAACATGAAGGACGCGGATCGCATCGTTGAGGCCGTGAAAAAGGCCGGCGTGCGCTTCTCCATGGGTTGGCAGATGCGTGTGGATCCCCAGAACATCAAGATGAAGGAAATCATCGAAAGCGGCAAGCTGGGCAAGCTGGCCATTTATCGTCGCCGCCATTCTCTGGCAACCCAGAACATGGGCAATTTCGAAACCACCTGGCACGCCAGCCCCGAACTGAACCGGGACATCTTCGCCGATGATTCTTCCCATCCCATCGACATGATGCACTGGATCTTCGGCATGCCCGAGACCGTTTCCTGCGAAATGTCCACCATCGTCAATCCCAAGGTGCCCAACGATACCGGCATCGCCCTGTTCAAGTATGCCAACGGCATGGTGGCCGATATTTCCTGCCAGTTCACCACCACCGCCGCGGAAATCGGCACCGAGGTTTACGGCTCCACCGGTTCCATCCAGCAGTATTTCGACGACGGCCCCTCCACCCGGCTGCCCCACGAAGGCAAGGTGGGCCTGAAGTGGTATTTCGAAGGGGACGAGGATTGGACCAATTCCGACATTCCCAGCCCCAAGGGCCACTTCGAGCGCATCATCAATCAGGCGCCCTTCATGGCCGAGTTCCTCAAGGGCGGCCCCTCCGTGTGCACCGCCGAGGAAGGCCGGGATTCCCTGCGTCTGGTCATGGCCTGCTATCTGTCCGCCCGCACCGGCGAGCGCGTCAGCGTGTGGGACGACCGGGTGTACGAGATCTGAATTTTCGCATCACAGCCGGAGGCTTTCTTCCCCAACTTCGGGGGAGAAGGCCAGGCGGGCGGGGAAGCCAGCTCCCCCGCCGCTACCACCCTCTCCAGTTTTTGCTGAAATCTTTCAGATTTCCGGGCGCAAAAACTGCAAAGAAACGATTTTTGCTCTGGAAAATGGGATTTTCCGGCGCAAAAATCGACCCGTGCCCACCGTACACGCCGCTGGGCACGATTGGAAGTTCGAGCGGGCTGTGGCCCTCTCGAGCTCTCTGAGTTTTTTCGACAGCCGGAGGCTTTCTTCCCCAATCTCGGGGGAGAAGGCCTTTCGGTTTCCTGAAAGGATGTTTTTATGAAGTGGATGGATTACGAACTGCCTCTGGGAATCTCCATTACCCAGCACGCCCCGGATGCGGTGGACGATTTTGTGGAAAAGGGCTTTCGTTATTTTGAAGTGGGCATTCCCGCCTGTCTGGAAGGGCAGGAGTCTTCGCAGACGCCCTGGCGGGGCCGGGAGCAGACCCTGGTGGAAACAAAGCTGCCCCTGGTGCGGCGGATCTTCGATCATCATCTGCGGGTGTGGAGCGTGCATCTGCCCTTCGGCTTCGGCTGGGATATCGCCCATTACGACGAGGCGGAGCGGGACGCGGTGTGCGATTCCCTGAAGCGGGTGATGGACTGCACCAAGGACTGGGGGCCGCGGGTGTACGTGCTTCACGGCTGTCTGGAGCCCGTGCTGCCGGAGGAGCGGGCCGTGCGCATCGCCCGGAGCATCCGTTCCCTGCGGGAACTGGACGAATACGCCGCCGGGTTCGGGGCGCGGGTGGCGCTGGAGGACCTGCCCCGCTCCTGTCTGGCAAATTCTTCGGTGGAAGCCCGGGCCATGGCTCAGGCCGCGGGCAACGTGCCCATCTGTTTCGATGTGAACCATCTGTTGGGGGAAACCCACGGGGAATTTTTGCGGAATCTGGCTTCCAATGTCGTCACCACCCACCTGTCCGATTACGACGGCGTGGACGAACGTCACTGGCTGCCGGGGGAGGGAATTGTTCCCTGGAAGGAAGTGGCGTGGAAGCTCATGGACGCGGGCTATCGCGGCCCCTTCCTGTTTGAACTGCGGGCCGGAAAAAACGGCCCCTACGCCGCCGGGGAAGTGCTGGCGGCCTTTGAACGGGCGCTGATGGAATAAGGAGGTTTGTGCATGCGGGTTGGGGAATGCAGAAATCTGGCGGAAGACTGGGTGGCCCGGCGGGAAGCCGGCCTGCCGGGATATGTGGGGGCGTATCTGGGGGGTTCCACCGCCGCCCTTGCCCCGGACGCGCCCATGCCCGGAGGTTCGGATCTGGACGTGTACGTGGCGCTGGAAGGCCCGCTTCCGGAAAAACGGGGGAAATTTGAATATCAGGGGGCGCTGCTGGAGGTATCCTATGTCTCCTGGGCGGCGATTTCCCCGGCGGAACGGGCGTTAAAGGACTATCATCTGGCCCATTCCCTGCGCTATGGGCAGGTGGCGGGGGATCCCCGCGGTCGCCTGCGTCCCCTGACGGAGCAGGTGGCCCGGCATTTTTGGGACAGGCCCTATTGGACGGCCCGGCGGGATCAGGCGCTGGAAAAGGTGCGCGCCGGGCTTACCGGTCTGCGCCTGGACGCGCCGCTGCCGGACAAAACCCTCTCCTGGCTTTTTCCCACGGGGATCACCACCCACGCGGTGCTGGTGGCCGCCGGGGAGAATCCCACCGTGCGGCTGCGCTATCTCCGGGCCCGCCGGGTGCTGGAAAACTGCGGCCGGCTGGACGTGCACGAAAAGCTGCTTGCCCTGTCCGG
>CACXHB010000013.1 GCA_902767315.1 uncultured Eubacteriales bacterium | reverse complement strand
TTCTTCTCCAGGGTGAAATACTGGTCGCACCTGCGGGCCATGAATCCTCGCATCATGCCGCCGGTGCCCAGGTCCGTTTCGTAAAAATCGCTTTCCGTATATTCCGGCAGATAGGCCGAAAAGGCCGCCTGCAATTCCATCGCCGTGCGCCGGCAGATGATTTCCATGGTCTCCGGATAGGTATATGCCTCCAGATAAACGTCACGCAGATTTTCGTTCATCTCCGTCAGCGCCAGCTGCAGCGCCGTCTCCGCCGCGTACACGTGGGCCGGGGAAGGCGCGTTCACCGCCATCTGCTTGGCCGCGCCAAACTGGCTGCCGAACATGATGCGCACAAATTCCGTCAGCACCCCGTCCTTGGTGCGGAAGATATTCTGAAAGGTGCTGGCGGATACGTCCGCCGCCTTTAAAACCTCCGCCACCCGGGTGTTGGTGTATCCCTTCTCCAAAAAAAGACGGGCGCATGCCGCCAGAATTCGCTTTTTCGCCTCTTCGCTGTTGTATCTGCGTGCCATGAGGCGCCTCCCTTCCGCAATAATTGGTATCTATACCAATTATACTATGTTTTTCTCCAAATTACAAGACGACCCCCTGCCAAATTATCGCCCCGCCCCTGCAGCAGAATGCATTATTCTTCCGTATCTTCGTTCCCCGCGGGCCCATGCCTTCCCCTCTGGGGAAGGTGGCTGAGCACAGCGAAGCCGGATGAGGTCGTAACCCCATGCCTTCCCCCTTCATTCCCCATTAAACACGCAAAAACGGCTCCTCCCAATTCAATGAGAGGAGCCGCCAAATACAGAAGATTATTCGTAAATGACCACGGTCATGCCGTTATAGCAATTGTCGTAAATCCACTTTGCGTCCTCCACGCTCAGGCGGATACAGCCGTGGGAAGCCCGCTTGCCCAGGTTGCGCACGGAGGTTTTGGTGGGCTCGCCGGACTTGGTGGGGTACAAAACGGAATGGAAGAAGATGCCGCCGTCGATAACGAAGGCGTAGCGCACCCACACGTAGGAATCCGCCATCCAGTACCATTCGCCGTTGCGGCCGGGGGCCTGGAAGGTGCCCAGGGGAGTGGGGTTGGCGGTGGTGCCGGTGGAGCACACGAAGGAATGCACTTTATTGGAATAATCGCTGCCGGTCCATTCGTAGATATACACCCGCTGATCGCTGACGGAAACCTTGGCCATATACTTGGAAACGTACACGTCCGATTCCACCGCGGCGTTGGAATACATGCATTCCAGGGTGGCCTGGTCGCACTGGCCGCTTTCGGAAAGGCCGTTGCGCTTCTGGAAATACTTCACCGCCAGCTCCGTATGGGCGCCGTAGCCGCCGTCCACGCCCGCGGCGATGTACTTCAGGGCCTTCAGCCGGCGCTGCATGCGCTTGACCTCCGCGCTGGTTTCGCCGTTTTTCAATTCCGAGGCCACGGGGTCGAACCCGTTGAGTATGTAATCCAGCCATTCCGCCGTGAGGGTGCCGTCGGTGGGAATGGTGTTCATCAGCTGGTCTTCCACCTGGGCCATGGGAATTTCGCCGGAAAAGATCGTGGCCGCGGGGGTGGGTTCCGGGGTCACCTGAGCAGCGGTCGCCGCCCGCTGGGCGTTGGTATATTGCTGCATATCGGAAATGGCGTATTTCTGGAAGCCGGAAAGATCGGCCTTGGTCTGGTTGCCGAACTTGCCGTCGGGCTTATTGTCGCTGAAGCCCCAGTTATAGAGATACTGCTGCACGATATAGGTGTCGTTGCCCGCCTGAGCGTCCGCGGGCGCGGCGGTGGCGGATGCGTCGGCCGTTCCATCCGCCGGGGCCGTGGTGATCAGCGGGGCGGGAGTGGGGGTAGCCCTGGCGACGTTCTGGTCGCTGAAGAGGAGCTTCTGGGTCTCCACGTCGGCAATGCCGGTGGCCTCCAGGCCGTTGGCCTCCTGAAAATCCTTCAGGGCCGTCTCCGTGCGGGAACCAAAATCGCCGTCCGCCGTACCGGAAAGATAGCCCAGCTGGATCAGCTGAGTCTGCAGGGAAAACACGTCCCAGTTTTCGGAAGTATCCCGGTCGCCCTTCTGCAATTGCCGATATTCGGCCAGGGCGGGCAGGGTCAGAAGCAGGGCCGCCGCCAGCAGCGCCGCGAGAAATCTACGCATCATCTTTCGCATCACCTCAGTACAGGAATTTCCAATTTTTAGATGCATCCCCTCCGGGAATGGTTCCCGGGGAAATTGAAACATCTTTATGACCTCACAGAAAAGAGCGCCCCGCCTGAAAATCGGCGAAACGCTCTTTCGGGCAGCGCCGCGCAAACGAGGTGGTCGGCCGGCGAATTGCGCGGTGCTGCCTTAGCTTTTTACGCGCCGATAATGGCGTTCAAAATGCCCTTCACGTCCAGGAACGTGATGGAGCTGACGAAATTCAGCAGCTTACTGCCCTGAATCAGGCCGTAAATGGCGCTTTCCTGGGGGATAAACATGGTCATCAGGTAATTGGCCACCACGTAGAGCACCATGCACACCACCGCGCCCCGCATCAGTCCGAACACGCCGCCCACCAGCCAGTCCACCTTCCGCAGCACCGGGAAGGAGATCACGTGGTTCAACAGGTTCACAAACAGCGTTACCACCACGTAGATCAGCGCGAACATCACGATGAAGGACAAAACCCCGAACACCGCCGTCCACACGGTCTGGTCCAGATAATCCGCCAGGGTGGTCAGCTGGGTGTTGCCGAACACCTGGCCCGCAAAGGCCTGGGCGTTGACATTGGAGGCGAAGGCGTCGCCGATCAGCGGAATCTTTTCGGAAATGTATTCCGCAATGCGATCAAAGGCGGAATTGCCCGCCATCTGGCTCACCGCCAGGGACGCGTCCGTGCCCTGGAAAAAGGAGGACGCTTCCAGCAGATTGGAACAGAAGCCCATGATGGTGCCGTTGGAAAGGGCCACCCGCATCAGCGTGCCGTAGCTGAAGTAGGCCCCGAACCAGGAGGCCACAAACCCCAGCAGCGACAGCCCCGAGGCCACAAAGCCCTTATACATGCCCGCCAGCAGGGAATAGCCCAGCACCAAGATAAAGAGAATATCGATTACGTTCATTGTTTCCCCTCCTGAAGCCGTTTTGCCCGCTTATGCTTCCCAGATAATGGGGCGATTATTCACCCAGGGTGATCAGATAAATGGTGGAGCCGGAGGACACCACCGCCACCCCGGATTCGGTGACGCCGTATACCCGGTCGATATAGAAATCCATCTTATAGGCGTCCACCTTCTGCCGGGCGGGGCTGGCCTGCATCACGTAGCCCTCCGGCGAAAAGCCGTAAACCCAGTCGCCCCTGGCCACGATGGAGCGGCAGGCGTAGGGCATATGCACCGTGCGGTCCACGCCGTTTCGCAGCATGCGCACGTCCCTGAGGTTATCCGTGCCGTCGGACTGGCCGGTGGGCACAAAGGCATGCAAAGGATCGTCCCCTTCGTCGGCGCTGATGAGATACCAGCCGTACACCAGCTTGCGCTGGCTTTCGATTTCCCGGGCGTTATAGTCGTATACCTTATAATAGGTTACCCCCGCGGTGCAGATGCGATCCGTCTGGAAGGTCACCGCGTACATCAGCTGTTCCGTATCGGAAATATTGCCGATGATGGACATGCTTCTGGGCTTATAGGTGTATATGGCGCAGGTGGGGGTGGAGCCGGTGGTATCCAGGGCCATGACCCACAGAAGGGAGCCCGAGGAATAAAATCCGTAATCTACCACCGTCAATTGCCCCGCGTCCACGGTGTAAACCTCCCGGCCGCCGGATTCCATCACCAGCACCCGGTTGGAATCCCCCTCCAGAAGCACCGCCGCGTACTTGGCCCCCAGTTTGGCGGAGGTCACCGCCGTATCCTGTTCGCCGGAATAAGTGGTGGTGCCGCTCTGGCCGTCGATGAGGGTGAGCATGCTGCCGTTCCAGGCGGCCACGCCGCTGGAGGTGGCCTCAAAGGTCACGCCCCCGCCGATGCGATAGGACCAGTCCGTGTCTCCCCGGGAATTCACCTGGGTCAGGGTGCTGCCGTCATAATATACAAAGCCGTCCCCGGCCACCTGCAATTGCATATCCGCCGATCCGCCCACGGCCCGGTAGCTGCCGAAGGAGCCGCCGCCCGCGCGATGCACCAGATACGCCGCCAGATAGGAAAGGGCGCACAGCGCCGCCACCAGAAGCAATACGACGATCCAGGGAATTTTCCCGGAGCGTTCGCGTTCCATAGTTCCTCCAATATTAGTTAGGATGCAAATTTTTTTGCATGCCGAACTATTGAAATGGGTTACCATTTATATTATAATTTATATTGTCCCCACTTGCAACGTACCATCCGCGGACAACATGGGCAATTTGGGGACAAAAGCGGCTGCTTTCGCCGCATTTTCAATGCATTCACGTACCATGTTTCACGTGAAACATTTTCACAGAAAGGCGCCCATGAAAAAGAAAACGAAGCCGCTCCGGCCCCGGCGCAGGCTGGTTGGCGGCATTTTTCTACTGATTGCGCTGCTGTTGGCCGGATTCTTCGGCTATTGCTTCGCCCTTTCCCGAGTGCTGCGGGTGGAACGGGCCACGGTGTATCTGCCCGATCTGCCCCAATCCTTTGACGGCATGACGGTGCTGTTTGTTTCCGATCTGGAAATTTCCGGCCTTTCCTCCGCGGGGGAGGCGGCTTCCCTGATGCGCCGGCTGGCGCTGCTGAAGCCGGACGTGCTGATCCTGGGGGGCGATTACGCCAGCGGTTCTCTGATGGACGCGCTGAACGGCGCCCGGGACGAGGCGGCCCTGTCCGCCGCCCGGCAGCGGTTCTTTTCCGCCCTGGCGGATTTTCCCGCGCCCATGGGCAAATTTGCTGTGGCGGGGGAACAGGACGCAGGCGCCGCTCATCTGGAAAAGGAAATGGCGGCAGGAGAAATTACCTTATTAAATAACACCGTGGGGCGCGTCAGCCTGGGGGGCGAAAGCATCTCCATTGCGGGGCTCGCTCCCCAGGGAGAAGGCATACTGGATTACAGCGGCCTTTCCCGCTCCTTTCAGAAGGGCGACTGCGTGCTGGCGGTGGCCCACAACCCGGCGGCGATTTCCGCCGTGATGACCGCGGAGGCGGGGGACAGCGGGGTGTGGTGCGATCTGATTCTTTCGGGGCACACCCATGGCGGGCAGATGATTCTCGGAAAACACAGCATGCTCACCCTTTCTCCCCAGGAAACCCGGTATCCCGCCGGCTGGAGCAAGGAAAGCGGGGTGTTCATTCTGGTCAGTCAGGGGGTAGGCTGCGAAATCGTCGATCTCCGGCTGGGCACCGAGGCCCAGGTTCATCTGATTACCCTGCGCAGAGGGCTGGCGCTCTAGTCCGGCGGGAACCGAAGGATGTTTCACGTGAAACAGCGCTTCATCTTGCATTCTGCATTTTTCATTCCGTATGGTTCAATGTTTCACGTGAAACATAAATGGAGGCTTTTATGCTAAAGGATTTTCTGAAGAAAAACGGCTGGCGCTACGTGCCCGGCGCGATATTTCTGGTGCTGTGCGCATGGCTCAGCACCCGTTCGCCCATTTTTCTGGGCAACGCCATTGATCAGATCAAATTGCGAAACTGGGAAGCATTTCTGCAGCAGATCGGCTGGATGATCGCCGCGGCGGGGGGCGTGTTCGTCACCCGATTTATCTGGCGATATTTCATCGTGTTTACCGCCCGTAAGCTGGAATTCTATCTGAAGGACAGGCTGTTTCACCATTTGCAGCTTCTGCCCCTGCGATTTTACGGCAGCCACCGCTCCGGCGATTTGATGGCCTACGCCATTAACGACACCAACGCCGTGCGGCTGATGTTCGGCGTGGTGTTCGCTCAGGTGCTGAACTCCCTGTCATCGCTGCTGTTTTCCGTGTCGTCCATGGCGCAGCTGGCCAGCGTGAAGCTGACGGTGCTCTCCCTTCTGCCGGTGCCCCTGGCGGCGGCAGCGGTGCTGCTCATCGGCCGGCAGATTCGGGTGCGGTTCCGGCGGGTACAGGAGCTTTTCTCCAGCCTTTCCGGCCACGTGCAGGAAAACATCAACGGCATGCGGGTGCTGAAGGCCTTTGCCCAGGAAAAGGGGCAATACGCGGACTATGAAGCGGAATCCATGGAGAAATACAACGCCAACATGCGGCTGTATCGGATTTCGGCGCTGCTGGACCCGGTGATCTCCATTCTGTTCGGGCTGTCGTTTATGATCGGGCTGGTGTACGGCGGCATGCTGGTGATCGAAAAAGAAATCACCCTGGGCCAGTATGTTTCCTTTAATACCTTCCTCACCAACATCGTGCAGCCCATTCTCTCCCTGGGGCGGGTGTCCAACAACCTGCAGCGGGGGCTGGCTTCCTACAAGCGGCTTTCCGCCATTATGAACGAAGAGGAAATTCCGGAATTCGACCGGCAGGACGACGGGCGGCCCATTGAAGGGGATCTGAAGGTTTCTCACCTGACGTTTGCCTATCCCGGAACGGACAAAACCGTGCTGGAGGACGTTTCCTTTGAACTGAAGCGGGGGAACACGCTGGGCGTGGTGGGGCCCACGGGCTCCGGGAAATCCACGCTGATGCAGCTGTTGATCAAGCTTTTGCCGGTGCCGGAGGGCAGCATCGCCTTTGGCGGCCGGGATCTGACGCAGATTCCCGCGGCCTCCGTGCGGAATATCGCCGGATATGTGCCCCAGGACGGCTTTCTGTTCGACGTTTCCCTGAAGGAAAACATCGATTTCTACGCGGGCAAGTCCATGGAGGAGATTCAGGCGGCCGCCCGCATCGCCGGGCTGGAGGGGGACATTGCCCAGATGCCGGAGGGTTACGACACCGTCTGCGGCGAACGGGGCAATCACCTGTCCGGCGGCCAGCGGCAGCGGGCTTCTCTGGCCCGGGCGCTGGTGCGGGATCCGGAGCTGCTTTTGCTGGACGACACCCTCAGCGCCGTGGACGCTCACACGGAGGGGCAGATACTCTCCGCCCTGTCCGGGGAACTGAAGGGCCGCACGGCGGTGATCATTGCCCACCGGCTGACGGCGGTGAAAAACGCGGCGGAAATTCTGTACATGGACAAAGGACGGGTGCTGGAGCGCGGCACCCACGAGGAGCTGCTGGCGAAAAACGGCGCGTACGCCGAAATGTGGCGCAAGCAGCAGCGAGAGGAGGAATCCGCATGATGCGCGGCATGGGCGGCCCCGGGGGCGGGGTGGTGAACCCGGGCAACGCCATTTCCCACGAAAAAAAGCGCAGCGCCCTGTGGAAGCTCATGGGGCTGATGAAGCCCTACTGGCCGGTGGTGGCCTTTTGCTGCGTGCTGGGCATTGTGCTGAATCTGGCCAACATCTTAAAGCCCTATCTGATGAAAATCGCCGTGGACGAATTCATCGGCCAGTACGAAGGGCTGGGCATGGAGAAGGTCAACGAGCTGACGAAGGACGCAAACTGGTTCACCGGCACCCTGACGGGCCTTGGGGTCACGTATTTTCTGGTGATTCTGGGGGGCCAGGCGGCGGGATACGCCCAGTCGCTGATGATGACGAAGGTATGCCAGACGATTCTGCACTCCCTGCGGATGAAGGCCTTTTACCACATTCATCATATGAAATTGAAGGACCTGGACGAAATGGGCTCGGGCCGGCTTTTGACCCGTTCCACTAACGACATTGAGGCGCTGGACGAATTTTACGGAGACATTCTGCTGAGCCTTTTCAAGGACGTGTTCCTGCTGGCGGGCATTCTGGCGGCCATGTTCCTGATGAGCTGGCGGCTGGCGCTGGTTTCGCTGGTGATGGTGCCGGCGATTTTCGCCATCACCGTGGCCTGCAGGGGAGCGCTGCGGCGGAATTTTGTGAAGATGAAGGCCCTCACCGGCCGGATGAACGGCTTCATCGCCGAATCCCTGTCGGGCATCCGGGTGATTCAGGCCTTCAACCGGGAAAAGGAGAAGTACGCCGAGCTGGACGATCTGAACCGGCAATACCTGAAGGCCTCGATTTTTCAGGTGTTCATGAATTCCGTGCTGCGGCCGGTGATGGAGGTGATCAATTCCGTGGGCATCGCCCTGGTGCTGTGCATCGGCTTCCGGATGATCGGCCGGCCGGTTGCGCCCCTGGAGGTGGGCGTGCTGGTGGCGTTTAACACCTACATCCGCCAGTTTTTCGGGCCCATCAACGATCTGGCGGAAAAATACAACAACATTCAGTCCTCGCTGGTTTCGGCGGACCGGGTGTTCGACCTGATCGCCGACGAAAGCGAGCTGGAGGACCCGGAACAGCCCGGCTACGAGGGAATCATGCGGGGAGAAATCGAATTCCGGGACGTGTGGTTTGCCTATGAGGGGGAGGACTGGGTGCTGCGGGGGCTGAACTTTTCCTGCAAAAGCGGCGACAAGCTGGCCTTTGTGGGGGCCACCGGCGCGGGAAAGACCACCATTATCTCCCTGCTTTCCCGGTTTTACGTGCCGCAGAAGGGAGAGATCCGCATCGACGGCGTGCCCCTGAACCAGTGGAACCTGGGGGCGCTGCGGCGGCAGATCGGCGTGGTATTGCAGGACGTGTTCCTTTTCGTGGGCACGGTGGCGGACAATGTGCGCATTCACGGGGACATTTCCCCCCAGCAGGTGCGCCGAGCGGTGGAAATCGCCCACGCGGACGGCTTTGTGGACGCGCTGCCGGGGGGCATGGAGCACCGGGTGGCGGAACGGGGCGCGACCTTCTCCACCGGCGAGCGGCAGCTATTGTCCTTTGCCCGGGCCATTGCCCACGATCCCCGGGTGCTGGTGCTGGACGAAGCCACGGCCAACATCGATTCCAACACGGAGGAGCTGATTCAGAATTCCATCGCAGACATTTCTCAGGGGCAAACCTCCATCTTCATCGCCCACCGGCTTTCCACCATTCGCGCCTGCGACAAAATCTATTATCTGGAAAAGGGCGTGGTGGCGGAATCCGGCACCCACGAGGAACTGATGGCCCTGGGCGGCCGATACCGGGCGCTGGTGGAAGAACAGGGCTGAGGGCATACAGACCGAACAGAATTTAGATGGGCGGCTCCGGGTCCGGAAGTCAATTCTGGACACGGCGCCGCTTTCGGTATATAATAGGGGGCGAAAAGGAGGCGCGTATCCATGGTTTGGGGGATCCTTATCTGTTGTCTGCTGATTCCGGCGATACAGCTTCTGGCCGGAGAATGGATGGTTCGCCGTCCGCCGCAGAAGATCAACGGCCTGGTGGGTTATCGGACGAGGCGTTCCATGGCCAGCCGGGAGGCCTGGCTTTTTGCCCAGGAATATTGCGGCCGGCTTTGGCGGAAGCTGGGCGCGTGGGCGCTGGGGATTTCCGCCGGAATCTGCCTCATTTTTTCCCGGTGCGGAGAACGTGCGCTGACCTGGGGAATGCTGGCGCTGGAAGCGCTGCAGCTGGCGGCGGTGATCGGCAGCATTTTCCCGGTGGAGCGGGCGCTGAAGCGCAGGTTTGACGACCAGGGAAACCGCCGCTGAGCCCCTTCTGGACAAGGGGCCTTTTTTTGTGTATAATGAATTGTTGCGGAACATTCCGGAGGTGAGGGAAACCATGGCTGAATTGTGCAATTTGTGTCCCCGGCGCTGCGGCGTGCCCCGGGGCGAAGGCTTCTGCGGCATGGGCGACGCGCCCAGAATCGCCCGGGCGGCCCCCCATTACGACGAGGAGCCGGTGATTTCCGGCGCCCGGGGCTCCGGCGCGGTGTTTTTCTCCGGATGCGCCCTGCGCTGCCGGTTCTGTCAAAACATGGAAATCTCCCGGGAGAATTTCGGCAAAACCGTCTCCGTTGCCCGGCTGCGGGAAATTTATCACGCCCTGGCGGACAGGGGCGTGCACAATCTGAACCTGGTAAACCCCACCCACTGGGCCGGGGTGATTTATGATTCGCTGGAGGGCTGGAACCGGCTGCCCGTGGTGTGGAACAGCGGCGGGTACGAGCGGGTGGAAACCCTGCGGGCCATGGAGGGCCGGGTGCAGGTGTATCTGCCGGATCTGAAATACGTTTCTCCCGATCTGTCCGCCCGATATTCCGGGGCGCGGGATTATTTTGAGTTCGCCGCCCCGGCTTTGAAGGAAATGCTCCGGCAGGTGGGGCCGGTGGAGCTGGATTCGGAGGGGATCATCCGCTCCGGGCTCATCGTGCGGCACCTGATTTTGCCGGGACAGGTGGAAAATTCCAAACAGGTGCTCACCTGGATTGCGGAAAACCTGCCCGGGGCGTGGGTCAGCCTCATGGCCCAATATCTGCCCATGGGGAACATCAAGGGCGTGGACCAGCTGGAACGGCCCATTACGCAGGCGGAATACGACGAGGTTTGCGAACACATGTTCGATCTCGGTCTGGAGGACGGCTTCGTGCAGGAGCTGGAGGCCAGCGACGCAAAGTACATTCCCGCCTGGGATCTCACGGGCATCTGACAAAAAACGGGCATATGCCCGGCACACAGAACATATATAACAAAGGATGTAAAAACACTTATGACGCTTCGGTTTTCGCCCCTGTTCAGCGGCTCCAGCGGCAACGCGGTGTACGTCTCCGGCTGCGATATGCAATTGCTCATCGATTGCGGCATGTCCTGCGCCCGGGTGGCGGGGGAACTGCGCGCCGTCGGGGTATCGCCGGAGGACATCGGCGGCATACTGGTGACCCACGAGCACATCGACCACATCCGGGGCGTGGGGGTGTTCGCCCGGAAATACCGCTGCCCGGTGTACGCCACGGAGGAGACCTGGGCCGCCATGGAGGAAAAGCTGGGGGCCATTCCCCCGGAAAACCGGCGCATGGTGCGGCCGGGAGAGGATTTTTTTCTGGGGCAGTTGAACGTGACGCCCTTTCCCACCCCCCACGACGCGGCCTGCAGCGTGGGCTACGTGCTGTCCACCCCGGACGGGGCGCGTTTCGGCCTGGCCACGGACATCGGCTGCGTCCGCAGCGGCTGGCTGGACGCGGTGCGGGGCTGCGCGGCGGTGCTGCTGGAATCCAATTACGACCCGGGCATGCTTCAGGCGGGGCGCTATCCCTACGACCTGAAGCGGCGCATCCAGTCCCGAAAGGGGCACCTTTCCAACGACGACGCGGCGGAGGCCGCCCTGGCGCTGGTACACGCCGGGGCCCGGCAGCTGGTGCTGGGGCATCTTTCCAAGGAGAATAATTTCCCGGAACTGGCCCTGCAATGCACCATGAGCGCCCTGGAACGGGACGGCGCGGCGGGGGTGCAGGTGTGCGTGGCCCGGCGGGACGGCAATTCCGGGGTGTTCACCGTCAGCGCCGAAATGCTGGAATAAAATTCGTCGAACCTGGAGGAATCCATGGGAAAACATCGTCTTTTGCGTCCGGAGCGGGCGCTGGTTCCCTGGGCCATGTCCCTGTACGCCGCCGCCACGGGAACCGCCGCCGCTGCGGACGCTGCTTTTTGCTGTCTCATCGTCCAGGGACTTTCGCTGGCCCCGGGGGCGGCCCTTTCTCTGGCCGCGGGGCGGCTGGTAAACCCCCGGCGGCTGAAGGGCGCGGCGCTGGAGGCGCTGGGGCTGTGGGCGCTGGGAAGCCTGATTCTGTGCCTTTTGCCGGACATGCCGCCGCTTCCCGGCCGCGTTTCCCGGCTGGCCGGGGTGCTGACGGCCCTGTGCGCCCTGACGGCGGAAATCCTTGCGTGCTTTGACCGACCGGCCGCCGGGCCCTATCAGCTGCTGTGCGCCGCCTTTGTGGGGGCCGCGCTGCCGGTTTCGGAAAAAACGCCGCTGCTGCTGCCCGCGGGGCTGGGGCTGGCCGCCCTGGCGGGGCTGATTCCCGCCCTGGCCGCGCCGCCCCGGAAGGGCGTCTGGGACAGGGCCCTGTTTCTCTGCTGCCCCCGGGCCCTGCTGCGCAGCTGGCTTTTCCCGGCGGCGATCTTTGGGGGGCTGTACTGGGGCCGGCTCGCCTCCGCGCCGGCGCTGCTGGGGGGCTGGGGCCTGTTTCTGGCCCTGGAAACGCCCCGGCGCTGCCTGAACGGAGAAGCGGCCCCCACGGCGCTGGCCGCGGCCCTGGCCGGAGCCCTTTGCGCCGGACTGATTCCGGGAACGGCGGCCCTGCCCGGGCTGTTGTGCCTGCTGGCGGCGGTGCTGACGACGCTGCCCCTCCGGCGGATGCTGACCCTGGGCCCGGCGCTGCTGGCGGCCTGCGTCCCCGCGCTGCCCCATTTGCCGCTTCTGAGCCCGGCTCAGGCGCTCCTGATTTCCCGCCTCTGCGCCGGAATTCTGGGGCTGCTGGCGATTCCGGAGGCGCTGGCCCTCATTCGCCGGGCCCGCCTGAACCGAAAAAAGCGGAACCGCGGGGCTTAGGCGTGCGGTTCCGGCAAAATACCATTCAGAAAGAGACAAAATACCATTCAGAAAGAGAAGTGTACCCACCATGAGCGAATTTTTCAAGCGGCAAAAGACCTGGATTTCCTCGGCCCATCAGGGCTTCGTCCGGGAAGGCATGCATTCCAACACCCTGCCGGCCTACGCCCTGGCGGCGGAAAAGGGCGCGGACATGATCGAAACCGACGCGCGAATGACCCGGGACGGGGTGCTCATCGTCCATCACGACCCGGACGTAAAGGGCTTCGACGATACCGATCGTCCGGTGACCTGTCTCATCAGTGAGACAGACTTTGCCGATCTGGAAAAAATCCGCCTGATCCGGGGCAATTCGGGGGAGGGGGCGCGGATTCCCACCCTGGAAGAAACCCTGCGTCTGGCATATTTCGCGGGCATGTGCGTGAATATCGATCTGAAGGAAGGCCTCGCCCACGCGGAGGAAATCGCCCGTCTGGCGGTAAGCAGCGGCATGCGCGGCCGCACGGTGTACGCCACCAACGGCGCGGGAGCGGAGGCCATCCTGCGCATTCTGAAAATCGACCCCCAGGCCCGGTTTATCGACACCAGGAAAAATTACACCCGCGCCGCGCTGGAAAGCGTTCCGGAATATCCCGCCCGGTGTTACGTATACACCGCCGATTTTTCGGCGGAAAACATCGCCGAGATTCGGGAAAGCGGCTGCATGCTGGCGGCCATTTCCCTGAACGCGGAAAACGCCCCCGCCGCCTTCCGGCATCATCCGGACATGGCGGAATATCCCCACACCAGCGATTTTGAACAGATCGACCGGGCGATATTGGCCGAAAACCGGCCCTGACGCAATTCCGGGAAGAGCTTCGCGATGTCGTCCTGTTCGGTAATGGGCCGAAAGCCCCGGGCCGGCGCCCCCGCGGCGAAGGTATTGGCGGGAATATCCCGGGTCACCACGCTGCCCGCGCCGATGACGCAGTTATCGCCGATGGTCACGCCGGGGCACACCACCACGTTGGGCCCGAAATTGCAATAATCGCCGATGGTCACCCGCGCGTCGTCCTGCACGGTGAAGTTGAAATTCATAAAGCAATGGGCGCCGATGCAGGTGTGGCATCCGTAATGAAAGCGGATGGGCCCCAGCATGAAGGTGCCTTCGCCCACCGATTCCACCAGTTTTTCCAGAATCTCCTGCCGGGCCTGTGCGTCCTCCTTATAGAGATTGCTGAATTCCTGGCTGAGCCGGTGGGCCTTCAATTTCCTGGCCACCAGTTCGTCCACCTCGGAGGCAAAAAGCTTCCCTTCAAAGATTCGCTATTCTTCCGTCATGGTGCATTCCTTCTTTCGTTATTCCCTTTCGCCAGTATATCAGAAAACCCGCCCGCAGAAAAGGAGCCCTCGGAAAAGCGCTTCCGAAAGCTCCCGCAAGATCCCGTCTTTTATGAAATCATGGCGCACACCGCCGTCATGTCGTCCCTCCTTTCTCCGGCCCGGAGGGCGGCCGCGTTAATCAGCGCCTCCGCCCGGGCGTGGGGCGGCGCGTCCTTCTGGGAAAGCATCACCTGCTCCATCTCCTCCTCGGTCAGCACGTCCGACACCCCGTCGGAGGTCATGTAAATCACGTCTCCGGCCCTGATCTTCACCTCCGCCAGGCCGGGCTCCACCTTTTCCAGAATGCCCAGGGGCAGCTTGCCCCCCTCCACCGTCAGCACCCGTCCGCCCCGCAGGATGTAGCTGCGGCTGGCGGAAAGCTTGGTAAATTCCGCACGGCCCCGGGCCAGGTCGATGAGCAGCATGTCCGCCGTGGCGAAAACCTCCTCGCCGCCCCGGGCCAGCATCACGCCGTTGACGGTATCCACCGCCAGTTCCCGGTCGATGCCCGCCCGCATCAGCGCCTGCAATAGCCCCACCACCTGGCCGCTTTCCTCCGCCGCGGCCGCGCCGCTGCCCATGCCGTCGGAAAGCAGCGCCAGCAGATGTCCGGAATCCAGGCTGCGCACCAGGGCCCGGTCGCCGCTGGGGTCGTCCGGGGAGGCGGGCAGGGTGCTCACCGCCGCCTCCGCCCGCAGGGCGCACCGGGGCACGAACACCGCCCGGCAGCCCTGCACCCGGTCCGGCACAAAGGGCCGCATCAGCCCCCGGGAAATCACCCGGGCGTATTGTCCCGCTTCCCCCGGGCCCCATTCCCGGCCCAGTTCCACGGAAATTTCCGTGCGCTCCCATCGCAGCGCCGTCACCTCTCCCGGGGGCAGCCCCTCCTCCTGCAGGGCCTGCCGCACCCGCTGGGCGTCCCCTTCCAGACACACCGCCGGCCGCATCTGTTCCCCGGCGGCCGCGGACAAAAGCTCCGCCGCCCGGCGGAATTGCCCCGCCAGCAGCTGTCGGGATTCCATCAGCCGCAGCCGCCGGTGCCGGGAAGCGGCGAAATCGTTCAAAAGATTGCCCAGCCGGGCGGGTACCGTCATGCCCCGGCGGCACAGGCGCATTACGTCCGGCGGCACCTGCCCGTCCTCAAAGGGCGCACCGCCCCGCTCGATGGCGGCGGTCATCAGTTGGCAGAACAGCTTCACCGCGCTGCTGTCCGCCCCGGGCCAGCACCGGGGATATTCCCGGCATCCGGTGCACAGGGCCGAGCGCATGCGGGTAATCAGCTGCTGTTCCCCAAAGGCCGGGTCCTCGCCGCCGCAGGCCCGGGAAAGGGTATCGAAGGCCTCGCTGAGGGCCGCGAGCTTCTCCCCGCCCCGGCGGGCGGCCTCCTGCCGCTGCCGCCATTGCTCCCTGGGCTGCCGGAGGAAGGCCCGTTGCATTGCTTCCCGGGCGCTTTCCGGCCAGAGGGCCGCCGCCGCGGCCGCCGCCGGAGCCCAGGGGGAAATCGCCGCCCCCAGCCACAGCCGCAGTCCGCCCCAGACCCCAATGGCCAGCCCCGGCCCCAGCAGCCGGCCCCGCTTTCCCGGCGCGGCCGCGTCGGAAGCGGCTCCCATGGCGCTGAGGAGCACGAAGTCCTCCGCGCCGCCGCCGGTGAGGGCGGTCAGCGCCCCCAGCAGCACCCCTGCCAGCGCGCCCCGCTTTGCCGTCCCGGCGCTTACCGCGCAGAACACCGCCGGGATCTCCGCCGGCAGCCCCAGGGCCGCCGCCGCCGCCACTCCCGCGCAGGAAAAGGCGGCGTATTCCGTGGCCCGCTGGGTTTTCGGCGGGGCAAAGCCCAGGTTCAGCGCCCCGAAGGCCGCCGCTGCCCCCGCCAGCAGCGCTCCCAGCCACTTTCCGGGGGCATAGCCCGCCGCCGCCAGCGCCGGCAGCAGCACCGATATGCCCGCCATCAGGGAGACCCGGGTGGCCGCGTCCCCTTCCATGGCCGGGAAATGCCGGGCCAGCGCGTCCCAGGCCAGGTGAAAAATCAGCACCAGGGCGCAGCTGGCCGGGGCGAACAGCGCCGCCGGTTCCACCCCGGTGCAGAAGGCCCCCGCCGCGCAGCCCATTAGCAGCGCCGGAAACACCTTCTCCCGCCGGAGATTGGCCGCAAAATACGCCCCCGCCAGGGGCGCGACCCCCGCGCCTACCCGGGCCCGGGCGCACAGGGCCATCAGCGCGAAGGCCTCCAGCTTTTCTCTGTCCACCCCGGCCAGCCTTCGTGTCAATTGGGTTCCCGCCCGCTGTACCCACGCCGCCGAATGCATCAATCCGTCATCCCTCCGCCTAACGCCGTTTTTCGCCCGCCGGGGCGATGCGGGTATTCCATATGAAATTTTCCTGCGGGATATTATCCGAATTTTTCCCGCCGCGGCCGCATAAATTCTGGGAAAAAAGGCAAATCTACTTCCAGAAAGCCGGAAATACCGGCCGAAAAGGAGTGGTTTTTATCATGCTGGATCGCGCTTCTCTGATTATCACCATCATCGGCGCCATCAACTGGCTGATGGTGGGTCTGTTCAAATTCGACCTGGTGGCCTATCTCTGCGGCGGACAGACCGCCGTGGTCAGCCGGGTGATCTACACCATCGTGGGCATCGCCGGTCTGTGGTGCATCTCTCTGCTGTTCCGCCAGCGCGTGCCCGAGGGCGAAAAGGAATAACCCGCCGCCCCATGCCGTCCGCGGAGGAAGAAGGTTTTCTCCGCGGACAATTTGCCAAAATTATGAATTCTGCCCTGCGACGTTTACATTTTACAGGCGGTATGATACAATAATTTCACTATCTGCCTGGAGGAATGACGCATGAAGCGTTTTCTCGCAATACTTTTGACCCTGACGCTGCTGGTGAGCCTGGCAGCGCCCGTGGACGCTTTTGCCGCTTCAAAAAAGAAAAGCAGCAAAAAAGTGGTTTATATCCTCACCATCGACAACGACGGCGTGCGGGTGCGCACGGATCCCTCCGGCGGCAAGGATGGCAAGGACGAAAACGTGCTGGGCTCCCTGAAAAAGGGCACCAAGGTTTTCTACCTGGGCACCACCGGCGCGTATTATCGCATCTGCAGTGAATATGGCCCCCGGGGTTACATCTATAAAGGCTACGCCAGCTATTACGGCGCGGTGGCCCTGAATTCCATTTACGAATGCGATGGCGCTACCAAAATGTACAAAAGCGCCAGCACCCGTTCCAAGCGGGTCACCACCCTGCGGGACGGCCAGTACGTGGTGGTCTACGCCGTTTCCGGCAAATGGGCCTACGTGCACACCATTTCCGGCAAAAAGGGCTATGTGCCCGTCAGCAAGCTGCAAAAGCCGTAACCCCCCAAAAGTCAGCGGAGAAGCCCGAAAAGCTTCTCCGCTTCAGCTTGTCAAAAAAGATTTTGACAAGCTGGTGGACGGGGGAGCAAGCTCCCCCGCCACTGCCACCCCTACCAGTTTTTGCTGAA
>CACXHB010000012.1 GCA_902767315.1 uncultured Eubacteriales bacterium | reverse complement strand
GTGATGGTGGAAGCCCCCTGAGAAAGGGACAGGGTGGCCGCGTCGTGCAGAAGCGCACCGAAAATGCGGCGAACGTCCACGCCATGGTGGCTGTAAAACCGGGAATCCTCGGCGGCCACGAAGGCCTGGGGCACGTAAGAGGGCAGATCTTCCAGACTGACCCACACGCGATTGACCGCGCCGGACAGGGCCCCGGCGGCCGCGTCCTCCCGGTCGAAGACCACGGTGGCCAGGGGTTGATTGCGAATGCGGGAAAGATCCAGCGACTGCCAGGCACCCAGGTCCAATTGATAAAGAAGAAGGGCGAGCAGTGCGGCCGTCAGGGTCAGCGCCGCAGCCAGAATCCATTTTTTGCGTTTCATGTTATTTCCTCCGGAAACATTGTTTCACAGATCAGGCGGTATTATACAATTTTGCCGGATATTGTGCCTGGACATACAGACGTCGGTTTAGTATAATCGGGGCACAAAGGGCTTGTGTGGTGATCAATGAATGAAAGAATGGGGCAAATGGCTTGGCATCGGCGCGTTGGCGATTTGCCTGTGCGGCGGAATGCTGGCAATTTCGGACAACATGACCGGCGAGGCGGTGCGCATTGGAGCGCGGGCGCTGATGATACTGGGCAGCGTACTGTTGCTGATCTGGGCGGCGACGCGCAGGCCGGGCAGGAGAAGCCCCGCCTATTCCGAATTTGGAAAGCAGAGTCTGGTAGAAAACGGCACGGGAGTGAATTTCGGGTGCGTGGCGGCGGACGCGGAGGCAAAGCGCAGCCTGATGGGTATGGTGGACTATTTGCGCAATCCCCGGCGATACGCCGCGCTGGGAGCGCGAATGCCCCGGGGCGTGCTGCTTTACGGGCCGCCGGGCACCGGCAAAACGCTGCTGGCCCGGGCGCTGGCGGGGGAAGCGGGGGTGCCGTTTTTCGCCCTGTCGGGTTCGGACTTTGTGCAGATGTATGTGGGCGTAGGCGCGGGGCGCGTGCGGGAATTGTTCGCGGGAGCCCGGAAGGCGGGGCGGTGCGTGATTTTCATTGACGAAATCGACGCGCTGGGCCGCCGGCGCAGCGACGCGATTTCCGAGGAACGGGACCAGACCTTGAACGCGCTGCTCAGCGAAATGAGCGGATTTCGCGCGGACGAGGGCATATTGGTGGTAGCGGCCACCAACCGGCCGGAGGCGCTGGACCCGGCGCTGCTGCGGCCGGGGCGGTTTGACCGGCAGATTCAGGTGGGCTTGCCCGGCCGGGAGGAGCGGCTGGACATTCTGAGGCTGCACAGCCGGAACAAGCCCATGGGAGAAGACGTGGATCTGAACCGGCTGGCGGCGGAAACCTGCTCCTTTTCCGGGGCGTCGCTGGAGGCGTTATTGAACGAGGCGGCCATTCTGGCAGCGGAGCGGAATGCGGAACGCATTGGGCAGCAGGACATCGACCGGGCCTTTTACCGCACCGTGGCCGGAGAGGACGCGCCCCGCAGCGTGGAGCCCGAGGAAAAGCTCGCCATTGCCGCCCACGAAGCGGGACACGCGGTGGCGCTGAAGGCACTGACGCCGGAAAGCAGGCTGAAGCGGGTGAGCATTTTGGCGGCTTCCCGGGGCATGGCGGGATACAATCTGTCCATTCCGAAGGAGCGCACGGTGCTGACCCAGAAGGAAATGGAAGCGCAGATCGGCGTTTTGCTGGCGGGGAGGGCGGCGGAAGCGCTGCTGGGAGGCGAAAAAGCCCTGACCTCCGGCGCGGCGGGAGATTTGCGCAGTGCGGCGGAGTTAATGGGCAGCATGGTGCTGGATCTGGGCATGGGCGGCGAACCGGCGGTGGCTTCCCGGGCGGTGGCGGCGGCCTGCGGCGGCGGCAATTCCCAGGAGCAGGCCGTCTGCCGGCAGAAGCTGGACGAGATTTACGAAAGGGTCACCGGGCTTCTGACCCGGCGGATGGATCAGTTGACGGCCGTTACTCAGGCGTTATTGGAAAAGGAAGTTCTGGACGGAGGCGAAGTGGAAGCACTGATGGGCGAAGAAGCGTGAAAACAAGGGCGGTTTCGACAAAGGAAGACCGTTTTCGAAACAGGATATGACAGAACGGGCATGGAACTTTCCTGCAGCAATTTTTGCGAAAGGGTGGTTCCATGCTTTGTTTTGAAAAGCGCGGCGGAAAACTGGTGGTGTATCTGGAAGGCGAGCTGGATCACAACACCGCCGCGGGCATGCGCGCCGAAATTGACAACCAGCTGCGGGACAGAAGCGTGATGGATTTAATCATCGACATGGGCGGAGTGACGTTTATGGACAGTAGCGGCATTGGGCTGGTGCTGGGCAGGTACAAGCTCATGTCCCGCCGGGGCGGACGGGTGCGGCTTTCCCGGCCGGGGGCGCGGGTGGATCGGCTGATGGGCTTATCGGGGGTCTATGACCTGGTGGAAAAACAATCTTAGGAGGAGCGTATGGCAATTTCCAACGAAATCAGGGTAGACTTTCCCTCCCTGGGGGAAAACGAGGGCTTTGCGCGGCTGGTGATCAGCGCGTTTCTTTTGCCGCTGGACCCCACGGTGGAGGAGCTGGCGGACGTGAAAACCGCCGTATCCGAGGCGGTAACCAACGCCATCGTCCACGGATACGCCCAGCGCCGGGGCACTGTGCGGCTGCACGCCTTTCTATATGACGACAACACCCTGCGGGTGGACGTGATTGACAACGGCTGCGGCATTGCGGACGTGGAACAGGCCCGAAAGCCCTTTTTCTCCACCATGGCCGCTCAGGAGCGCAGCGGCATGGGGTTCACCATCATCGAAAGCTTCATGGACAACACGGAGGTGTTCTCCCAGCCGGGCAAGGGCACCACGGTACGCATGACGAAAAAAATCGGCGCGTCGGCGCAGCTGCGCGACGTGCACGCCCTCTGAACGGCGGAGAATACGCCGGAAATTCCGCGCCCGGAACCGAAAACCGGGAGGAAACCATTCGAAGAAACATGCCGCTGGTGGGTTTTGTGACCGCCAGATTTCTGAACCGGGGATACGAATACGACGATTTATACGAATACGGGGTCATTGGGCTGATGAAGGCGGTGGATCGGTTTGACCCGGGGTATGGGGTGGCCTTTTCCACCTACGCGGTGCCGCTGATCATCGGGGAGATCAAGCGCTTTCTTCGGGGGGACGGGGCGGTGCACATTTCCCGCACCATTCGGGAAAACGCCCACCGGGTGGCGCGGGCCATCGACGAAGCGGCGGCCCAGGGAGGCGCGTCCATCGACGAAATCTGCCGGAAAACAGGACTGGAGAAGCAGGATGCAGTGCTGGCCATGTCGGCCATGAATCCGGTGAAATCCCTGGAAGAGCCGGTGGCCGGGGACGGGGATCTGCTTCTTAAGGACATGTTGGGGCAGGATCAGGGGGAAGCGCTGAACGACCGAATCGCCCTGGGACAGGCCATGGAAAAGCTCACGGAGACGGAGCAGGAGGTGATACTGCGCCGGTATTACAAACGGCACACCCAGACGCAGATTGCATCGGACATGGGTATGACCCAGGTGCAGGTATCCCGCATGGAAAAAAAGATTTTGGGCAAGCTGCGGGAGATGCTTTCTTCCTGAATAAAATAAACCGACGACGGATCATAAAAGACCGTCGTCGGTTTATTATTGGTGGAATGTTTTACACAAGCGGGTGGCGCTTTTGCGGACAATATGATATACTATATCATTGAAAGTATGTCACCATGGAGGGATAGGCCTTGAACCTCTCTGATAAAATTGAGCAGCTGCTGATGAAGGTACAGAAACCGGCCATGTATATGGGCGGCGAATTCAACAGCGTTATGAAAGATCCCGCGTCGGTAAAGATGCGCTATGCGTTTCTTTTCCCGGACACTTACGACGTGGGCATGTCCCATCTGGGCATGAAGATTCTCTATCACACCATTAACAAGCGCCCGGACGCATGGTGCGAGCGGGTGTTTTCTCCCTGGGTGGATATGGCGGACCTGATGCGGGAAAATGACATTCCGCTGTTTTCCCTGGAATCCCGCACGCCGGTGAAGGATTTCGACATGGTTGGGGTCACGCTGCAATACGAAATGAGCTACACCAACATTCTGGAAGCGCTGGATCTGGCGGGGATTCCCCTGCGGGCGGCGGACCGCACCCAGGGGCCCATTCTGGTCTGCGGCGGCCCCTGCGCCTTTAATCCCGAACCGCTGGCGCCGTTTTTCGATCTGGTGGCCCTGGGCGACGGCGAGAAGGAAACCCACGACATCATCGACTGCTATCTGGCGTGGAAACAGACCGGCGCGCCCAAGGACGAATTTTTGCGCATGGCCGCGAAAATCGACGGGGTATACGTGCCGGCGCTGTACGACATTGCCTACAACGACGACGGCACGGTGGCTTCCATTCGGCCCAAGGAGGGCTCCGGCGCGCCGGAGGTGTGCTTCAAGGCGCTGGTGAATGACCTGACCGCCGCGGATTATCCGGAAAAGATCATTGTGCCCTACGGCGAGGTGGTGCACAACCGGATTATGCTGGAAATTTTCCGGGGCTGCACCCGGGGATGCCGCTTCTGTCAGGCGGGCATGATTTACCGGCCCGTGCGGGAACGGAGCATGGATCGGCTGCTGGAACTGGCGGACAAGCTGGTGGCGGCCACGGGATACGACGAAATTTCGCTGATGAGCCTTTCCAGCGGCGATTATTCCTGTCTGCCGGAACTGGCCCACGAGATGGTGAGAAAATATCAGGCACGGCGGGTGAAGATTTCCCTGCCCTCCCAGCGAATCGACACGGTGCTGACGGACACGCTGAAGGAAACCCAAAAGGTGCGCAAGACGGCCCTTACCCTGGCCCCGGAGGCGGGCACCCAGCGGCTGCGGGACGTGATCAACAAGGGCGTGACCGAAGAGGATCTGATTCGCTCGGTTTCCGACGCCTTCGATCAGGGATGGAACGCGGTGAAATTGTACTTCATGCTGGGGCTGCCCACGGAGACGGACGAGGACGTACTGGGCATTGCCGACCTGGCGGAAAAGGTGCGGGCGTGTTATTTCGCGGTGCCCAAGGAGCGGCGGGCTCCGGGGCTGCGGATTGTGGTGAGCGTATCGGTATTTGTGCCGAAGAACGACACGCCCTTCCAGTGGAGCCCGCAATTGACGCAGGAAAACGTGATTCGCCGTCAGCAGCTGTTGGGCCAGGCCCTGCGGAAGATTCGCGGGGTGGATTACAAATATCACGCCCCGGACATCAGCTACATCGAGGCGGTTTTCGCCCGGGGCGACCGGCGCACCGCCGACGCGCTGGAGCGGGCGTGGCAATTGGGCTGTCGGTTCGACGGATGGAACGACCAGTTCAAATATGACAAATGGATGCAGGCCTTTGAAGAGACCGGGGTGGATCCGGACTTTTACGCCACCCGGGAGCGGCCTCTGGACGAGGTGCTGCCCTGGGATCACATCGACTGCGGCGTAACCAAGGAATTCCTCATTCGGGAATATCAGAAGGCGCTGAAGGGCGAACTGACCCACGATTGCCGCAAGGGCTGCGTGGGCTGCGGGGTGAAGCGGTACAAGGGGGCCTGCGTATGAGAATGATCGTTCGATTCGGGAAAAGGGCCAGGCTGCGGTTTATTTCCCACCTGGATTTGCAGCGGTTTTTCCAGCGGGCGCTGAACCGCACCGGGCTGCCCATCGCCTTTTCCAACGGATTTAATCCCCATCCGGTGATGGCCTTCGGTTCGGCCCTGGCCCTGGGATGGACCAGTGAATACGAGGTCATCGACGTAAAGCTGGCGGAGGACGTGGACGCGCTGGCGGCCAAGGAGGCCATGCAGGCGGCGCTGCCGGAGGATTTGCCGGTATTGGAAGTGAAGATGGTGGGCGACAGAACGCCTTCCATGATGCCGCTGGTGTGCGCCGCCCGGTATCGCATTGAAAATTCCGGGGTGACCCAGGAGATGCTGGATAGGTTCCGGCAGGCGGAGACGGTGATGGCCGTGCGCAAAACCAAATCCGGCGAGAAGGAAGTCAACATTCGGCCCATGGCGTATGAATTCGCCCTGACGGAGGACGGCACGCTGCTGGCGGAGCTTTCCCTGACCCCGGAGAACACCCTGAAGCCCGATCTTATGGTGAAGGCGCTGACGGGAGAGATTCCGGAGGGAATGCGCATTCACCGCACGTCGCTGCTGGCGGAGGGGGAAAGGGGCAGACGGATTCCCCTGATGGAGAAACTGTAATGCGGGAAATACTGCTGGACACCCTCTGCGGGGAGACCCGCACCGCCGTATACGAAGACGGGGTTTTGTGCGAATACACCCAGGAGATCTGCGGCCGGGAGAGCCTGGTGGGAAATCTCTATGTGGGCCGGGTATGCAACCTGCTGCCGGGAATGAACGCGGCCTTTGTGGACATCGGCCAGGAGAAAAACGCCTTTTTGCAGGCGGGAGACGTCGCCCGGGAATTGCAGGGAGACAGGGCGCTGACGGAGCGGCTGGGCAAAAGCGGCATCCGGGAGATGGCCCGGCCGGGAAACGAAATTCTGGTGCAGGTGGTAAAAGAGCCGGGGGGAACCAAGGGCCCCCGGGTCACCGCCAGCCCCACGCTGCCGGGAAAATACGCGGTGCTTTTGCCCACCCTGCGCTACATCGGCGTTTCCCGGAAGATTACGGAGGAGGAAGTCCGCGCCCAATTGCGGGAGGCCGCAGAGGGGCTGATGGCGGAAAAGGGCATGGGCATGATCCTGCGCACCGCCGCCGGGGAGGCTTCCTTTGAGGAGATTCGGGAAGACTATCTGCTATTGGCGGAGAAATGGGCGGAAATTGCCCGAAAGGCCGCCTGTCTCAAGGCCCCGGCGCTGCTGCGGGCGGGGGGCAACCCCGCAGAGCGGGCGGTGCGGGACCTGATGGACGAAACCGCCGTGATTTTTACAGACGATCCTGGAATCTATCAGGCGCTTTTGCAGGCGGGGGCGCCCCGGGAGCGGACGCAGCTTCGCCAGGGAGAAATTCCCCTGTTCGACGCCCGGGGAGTGGACGGTGATTATGAAAAGGCCGCGGCCCGGCGGGTATGGCTGAAAAGCGGGGGGAACATCATCGTCGACCGGACGGAGGCCATGACCGTCATCGACGTAAACACCGGAAAATACGTGGGCAAGCGCCAGCCGGAGGAGACGAACCTGCGCACCAATTGCGAGGCCGCGGTGGAAATCGCCCGGCAATTGCGGCTGCGGGACGTGGGCGGCATGGTGATCGTGGACTTTATCGACCTGGAAAAGGAAATTTCCCGGGAAAAGCTGGAGGCCTGCCTGAAGGAGGCGCTGGCTCGGGACCGGCAGCCGGTCACCATTGTAGGCATGACCGGGCTGGGACTGATGGAGATGACCCGGAAGCGGACCCGGCGGGGGATGGACGCGGGACATGCGTGCCCCCTCTGCGGCGGCACAGGTTTTGTGGAGGACGCGGGAATAACGGCCCGGAAGATATTGCGGCAGATTCGCAGGCGGCAGATGGCCAATCCGGATCAGGCGTATCTGGTGCGGGCGGCGGCTCCGGTGACGGGGGCGCTGGTGGGCATCGGCGCGCCAAAGGGCGCGAAGATTCACGCGGAAATTGCCTCGGAGATGGGAAGCGCGTGGGAGATCGAGACATTGGGCCTTTCCGAAACCCCCGGGGATTGGAAATGGGTTCGGGAATACTGAAGAAAAGAGGACGCTATGAAGGAAAAATATCAGGTCCCGGCGGGGGAGCTTGAGGCCCAGAAGGGCTATATGGACAAGGTGGCCCGGCTGGACAACCGCCCGGGCACCTATCACATCGTGACCCTGGGCTGCCAGATGAACGCCCGGGATTCCGAGACCATCGCAGGCATGCTGGAAAAAATGGGCATGCGGGCCGCGCCCACCCGGGAAGAGGCGGATCTGGTGCTGTACAACACCTGCTGCGTGCGGGAAAACGCGGAAAACAAGGCCCTGGGTAACGTGATCTGGCTGAAGGAACTGAAAAAGGACAAGCCGGAAATGCTGATCTGCGTGGGCGGATGCATGACCCAGGAGCCCGGCATGGCCCAGCGCATTCAGGAGAAATATCCCTTTGTGGACGTGGTATTCGGCACTCATAACATGTACCGGCTGCCGGAATACATTTACGAATGCCTGACCCGGCGGGAACCGGTGATTCAGGTGGTGCAGGGGGACGGCTACGTGGTGGAAGGTCTGCCGGAGAAGCGAAATTCCTCGTTCCAGGCCTTTGTGAACATCATGTACGGCTGCAACAATTTCTGCTCCTACTGCATCGTGCCCTACGTCCGGGGGCGGGAACGTTCCCGGGAGCCGGAGGACATATTGACGGAAGTGAAGCGGCTGATGGACGGCGGGGCGAAGGAAATTACCCTGCTGGGTCAGAACGTCAATTCCTACCGGGGCGGCGGCGCGGAATTCGCGGAGCT
This sequence comes from uncultured Eubacteriales bacterium, assembly GCA_902767315.1. GTDB lineage: Bacteria > Bacillota > Clostridia > Christensenellales > Aristaeellaceae > RUG11247. Next base: position 581 of record CACXHB010000012.1, on the reverse strand, counting down.
TCTGTATCGCATCGATCAACTGGGGCTGCCCCGGATTCGCTTCATGACCAGCCATCCCAAGGACATTTCCGACGAGCTGATCGCGGCTTATGGGGAACTGAAGCACCTGATGCCGGCGCTGCATTTGCCGGTGCAGTCCGGAAACGACGAAATTCTCAGGCGCATGAACCGGGTTTATGACCGGGCACACTATCTGGAGACGGTGGAAAAGCTGCGGAAGGTCTGCCCGGAAATCGGCCTGACCAGCGACATCATCGTGGGCTTCCCGGGAGAGACGGAGGCGCAGTTTGAGGACACCCTTTCCCTGGCCCGGCAGGTGCGATACGACGCGGCGTACACCTTTATTTATTCCCCCCGGGTGGGCACGAGGGCGGCTTCCATGCCCGACGACACCCCCGCGGAGGAGAAAAGCCGCCGGATTACCCGGCTGATCGAGGTGGTGCAGGGCATCTGTTCCGAAACCCTGCAGGCCCAGGTGGGCAAGAGGGAAACCGTGCTGGTGGAAAGCGTCTCTTTGCGGGACGCGGGCAGCGTAGGCGGCAAAACGCCCCGGGGACACATGGTGAATTTCCCGGGAAATG
>CACXHB010000011.1 GCA_902767315.1 uncultured Eubacteriales bacterium | reverse complement strand
TTCTTCTGGGGGAACCAGCAAAAGTCCGTTATCCCCCGCAATGGGCGAAGTGTAGGAAGCGGACGCCGGGAAACAGGCCGTTCCCAAGGAAAGCAGGCAGACAAGCAGCACCGTCAGGAATCATTTCATGAAGTTCCCTCGCTTTCTTTTCGTCTAGTGTAATATGGGCATAAATATCAATTTCATTATAACTTTGAATTATCCCGCTGTCAACATATAACAGGCCAAAAATTCGCAAAACAAACTTCATATCGCGAAATAGCTGTTTACAGGAGCTGCGGAAAAATGGTATAATGGCAGTGATATTTCTGTGGGAGGCGCGGATTGAAAAAGTTCAGGCTCTTGGGCATCTTGTTTCTGCAGGCGCTGGGTATGCTGGTTTTATCCTGGGCCTGCGCATACACGCAGCTGTTAGGTCGCGGATGGTGGTTTCTTTGCGGCTGGGGGCTTTTGCCCCTTCTGTGCGCCGTCAGCGCCTATGGCGTAACGAAGGCGGGTGTGAGCAATTATCTGGCCTGGATCGCGCCGCCTTTCATGGGGCTTGCGGGGCATTATCTGGCTTTTTTTTATCACCCGGATTCCGCCGCTCCCTTTTTTATCAGCGCCCTTCTGGCGATTGTCGGCGCGGCAACTGGAGAAGAAGTGAAGAAACGAAGGAAACATAAGTGATGGAGGAATCTACGATGGCAATGGAAAAGGACCTGCTGCTCACCTGCGACGCCGGCACTACCGGCTGCAAGTGCACCGTATTTGACGCCCGGGGCGAGGCGGTTTGCTCCGTTCGGCGCTCCTATCCCACCAGCTATCCCCGCCCCAACTGGTCCGAACAGGATCCGCAGCTGATTGTGGAGGCGGTGTTTGGCTGCATTCGGGAACTTTTGCAGCAGGTCAGCCCCCAGCGCATCGCCTGCGTGGGCCTGGACGGCACCATGAACGGCTGCATCCCCGTGGACGAAGCCGGAACCGTGCTCCATCCCAACATCATTCATTCCGATACCCGCACCGAAAAGCAGGTGAACGAAATTGCCGGCGTGATTTCTCAGAAGGATTTCTACCGGCTCACCGGCAACCGCATCGACACCCACTACACCCTGCCGAAGATTTTGTGGATCAAGGAAAATCTGCCGGAGGTATATCGGAAGACCCGCTGGTGGCTGAACACCAAGGACTATCTCTACGGCAGGCTCACCGGCCGCTTTGGCTACACGGATTATTCCGACGCGTCCCTCACCATCGCCCTGGACATCAACAACCGGCGCTGGGCCACGGAGCTTCTGCAGGATCTGGGGGTAGATGCCCAGCGCATGCCCCGCCTGCTGGCCGGTCACGACATAAAGGGCCGCATCACCCGGGACGTCTACCACGCCACGGGCCTGATTACCGGCACGCCAGTGGCCATCGGCGGCGGCGACGGTGCGTGCACCGCCCGGGGCGCGGGGGTCTATCTCCCCGGCAGCGGCTATACCTACATCGGCTCCTCTGCCTGGGTTTCCCAGATTACTCCCGCGCCGGTGTTCGATGAAGAGGCGCGTATCTTCAATTATCTGGACATGGACGGCGTGTCCTATCACGTGTGCGGCACGGTGCAGTGCGGCGCGGCGGCCTTCGACTGGACGCTGAAGAACCTGCTGGGCGGCGACGACGGCATGATGGAAATCTCCCGGGTGGAAAACATGGCCCGGCAGATCAAGCCCGGCGCGGAGGGCGTGCTGTTTCTGCCCACCCTCATGGGCAGCCGTACTCCCTATTGGGACGCCAACACCCGCGGCGCACTGATGGGCTTTACCCTCTATCATGACCAGCGGCACATCGCCCGCGCCATTTACGAGGGTATCGCCTTCGCGCTGAACAGCTGCGCGGAAATCATGACCGAATGCGGCGCGCCCATCCGTTCCATGATGCTTACCGGCGGCGGCGCACGCAGCGGCCTGTGGCCGGACATGCTGGCCTCCATTTACGGTCTGGAAACCCGGGTGCATAAATCTCCGGGAGAAACCACCTCCCTGGGCGCGGCCATTGCCGCGGGCGTGGGCGTGGGCATGTTCAAGACCTACGAAGAAGCCGCGGGCGTGGTGGCCTCCCGTTCCTCTCACCCGGTCAACCCCGTGTGGCAGGAGGCGTACGCCAAATATTACCCCCTCTATAAGGGAATCTATCAGCAAATCAAGCCCACCATCGACGGCATCGCCGCCCTGGGCCTGTAAATCTTTCGCTGGAAAGGGGTCAGGATGAATCAGCAAACCGATGAAATGCGCCTGTATTTTGCCCGGGTGCGCCCCCTGTGCGGGGAAATTTACGCCACCGGACTGGTGATTACAGGAGATTACCAGCGGGCGGACTATGTGCTGCGGGAAACCGTTCTGCGGGGCTGGCAGAGCCACCGCCATTTCCGCAGCTCCCGGGGGTTTTCCACCCGCCTGCGGGAGGAAGCCCGGCGCGTCGCCCTTTCCGGCGTGAAGGGCCCCGGCGAAACGCCCATCGAGGTGTTCTCCACGCCTTCCGTGGAAGAAAATCCGGATTCCCTCATGAAGCTGATTCGCCTGGAAACGCCCCTGGTACGCCGGCTGATTCTGCTGAAATTCGGCTGCGAATTGCATCCCAAGGCCCTATCCCGGGTCTGCGGCGTTTCCGTGCGCCAGGCGGAGGGCCAATTGAACCGCTTTTTCCGCCGGTTGAAGCGGCGGCTTCCTCAAGGCGAACGCAACCACCTGGACGCGCGGCTGAAGGCCCTGTGCCGGGAAGAGCTGCAAAGCCTGGGTGCGCCGGATCTGGGGGCGCTCTATCGCGCCTTTGAGGCCGAGGCCGCCGGAAGCGACCGGCCCATGGGACGCATGGCCCTCCGGGCGGCTTCCTGGGTGGCGGCGGCGCTGCTGCTTTTGCTGTTGGCCGGGATTCTCTGGGGCGTGGCCGCCATTGTGCAGCCCGCCCGCACCCAGGACGGCGGCGTACTGACAACCCAGCAGGACGGCGAATCACCCGCTCCATAGAAGAGCATTCGAAAAGGACACAAGCTATGAATCAGAAAATCAAGGGCTTTGTGCGCGGCCTGGGCCCGGTCTATCGCGGCCTTTCTCGCGTCCGGCAGCAGCTGCTGGGCGCGTATATGCGCATGGCCCATGGGCAGGGCGTTTCCCCGAAAAAGGTGGTCTTTTCCAGCTTCAAGGGCGCATCCTGTTCCGATAGTCCCCTGGCCATCGCCCAGGCGCTGCACGCCCTGCGGCCGGATGCGGACGTGGTGTTTCAATTGAAAAAGGACGCGCCCGCGCCGGACTGGATTCGCCGGGCGGAACCCGGTTCCCCGGCCTGGCTGCGGGAAGCGGCCACCGCCCGGGTCATCGTGGATAATTTCAACCGTCCCTTCTTTCAGCGGAAATTTCCCGACCAGAAATACGTCCAAACCTGGCATGGCGACCGGGGTTTCAAAAAAGTCCTCTGGGATATGGACCCCCACGGCGGCTTTCCCGACGGAGAGGACATGGATCTGGCGGTGGCCGGTTCCGATTTCTGCGAAAGCATGTACCGCACGGCCTTTCGCTATTCCGGCGAAGTGCTGAAGGAGGGTCTTCCCCGAAACGACTGCCTGCTCCATCCTCTGGATGAAACCCAGGCCCGGCGGGCATGCGGTCTGCCGGAAACGGGAAAAATCGCCCTCTACGCCCCCACCTTCCGGGATTCCGCCCGGGGCGGCGCTTTCCGGCCGGATTTCGATCTCGCCTGGGCGGCGCAGGCCCTGTGCCAGGCCACCGGGGAGGATTGGAAAATCGTCTCCCGAGCCCACGATCAAAACACCTCCGTGGCCGGCGCGGTGATTGACAAAACGGATTTTCCGGAAATGTCCCTGTTGATGCAGGCTTCGGATCTGCTGATTACGGACTATTCCTCCTGCGCCGGAGATTTCCCCCTGCTGATGCGCCCGGTCATCCTGTTCCACACCCCCGGCCGTTTCGAGCGGGATCTGTATTTCGACGTGGAAGCCTCCCCCTTCCCCATCGCTCACGACCCGGATCAGCTCCGCGTTCTGTTCGGCCAATTGGACCGGGCCCCTGAAAATTGCCGGGCCATTCTGGATTTTTTCGGTACCCACGAAACCGGCTGTTCCGCGGAAGCCGTCGCTCGGCGCATCGCCCAGTGGATGGACGAAGCCTGAGCTCATACGCAAAGCCCCCATGCGTTTTATCGCATGAGGGCCTTTTTGCCGGCTTGTCGCGCCTTATTTTACTTTTTCCATGTAATCCTTGATGCGCCGGGCAGCTTCCCGCTGACGGAAGCTGATGGGAGCCATGGGGGCCTTGCAATTGCCCGCCGGGATGCCGTACAGGGTGCAGACGGCCTTCAGGGTGCCGTACAGGCCGTAATTGTTCACTTCGCTGACCACGTAATTCACGTGCTGCTGCCACACCCGGGCCTCGTCCAGCTTGCCGGCGGAAGCCAGTTCGTAAATCTTCTTGGCCCAGTGGCCGATGATATTGTAGGTGCTGCCGATGGCGCCGTTGGTGCCCAGCACCGTCATGGGCAAAAGCATCTCGTCGAAGCCGGAGAAGATCAGCTTCTCGGGCCGGGCCGTGCGCAGCCGCTCCAGGGCGAAGAAATCGTTGCTGGTGAACTTCAGACCGCTGACGTTGGGCGTGTCCAGAATGGAACACAGGTTGTCGATGGACATGGTTACGCCCGTCAGGCTGGGGATATAATAGGCGATCAGCGGCAGGGCGCTCTTCTCGGCGATATTGGTGTAATACAGCCGCAGCTCATCCGGGGTGAATTTGTAATAGAAAGGCGTAACGGCGGAAATAGCGTCGTATCCCAGATCGGCCGCTTCCTTGGAAAGCTCGTTTACGTCGTCCAGGCAGATGCCGCCTACATGGGCGATCAGGCTCACCTGGCCCTTGGCCTCGTCCGCCACGGTGCGCAATACCTTCTTACGCATTTCCATGGTCATCAAAAACGTCTCGCCGGTAGAGCCGTTCACATACAGTCCGTCAATGCCGCATTTGTCAATATTGTGCCGCACCAGCGCCCGCACGCCGTCTTCGTTGATATCGCCGTCGGCATTGAATACGCCCAACAATGCAGAAAATATTCCGTTCATGCTCTTTCTCCTTTGGCGCGGATTCCTGCCGCGCATCCTATTGTTACTATTATATACGATATTTTCCATTCAATCAATATCATGGCGCGAATTTGGTGCATATCCGCTGCGTGTTTCCGCATATAAGTTTCCAGGAAATAATTCCTATGGTGCATAATCATCACCTTTAGTGGATTTACTTCCATTAGTATTTATATTATTATAAGATTAAGAACGGAGGGCTTTCGCATGGATTATGCAGCATTGGGAAAACGCGTTCGAACCCGGCGCAAAATGATGGGATTGACTCAGGAGGCCCTGGCCGAAAAACTGGGCATTTCCTGCTCCTTTGTGGGGCACATTGAACGGGGTTCCCGAAAAATGAGCATGGAAACTCTGATTAAACTCTCCGACGTGATGGGCGTTTCCTGTGATTTTCTTCTGCAGGATTCGCTGCATAACGCCGCCCTGATTTCCCCGCCGACGCTCAGCGAGAAAAACCAGTTTCTCCTGCGGGAAATTGCAAACCTTTTGCAGGAACAGAATTCCTGACCTTCTCCGCGCCCTGGCCATGTCGCCGGGGCGTGTTTGTTTGGCAGCATACTATCGCTAATATTTCGTTAATTTCCGCCCACTTTCTCCATAGATAGCCTCCAGGCATGTTATAATAAATTATTAATCGCTGCATTTTCGCAGGAAAGGAGGCCACTGTCATCATTCCATCCATTTTTGACAAAAAACATCTGATTATCGGCGAAAAAATCCGGGAATCCACCGTCTCCGTGCTGCCCATTTTGTGCATCGTCATCCTCCTGGGCCACACCATCGTGCCCATTCCCACGGATCTGATGCTCTGTTTTCTCATCGGCGCAGTAATGATCTGCGTGGGCATGGGGCTTTTCACCTTCGGCGCGGAAACCTCCATGACCCCCATCGGCTCCCGCATCGGTTCAGCGCTGACGCAGACCAAAAAGCTGCCGCTGATTCTGCTGGTCAGCTTCCTGCTGGGCTTTGCCGTCACCGTGGCGGAACCGGATCTGCAGGTATTGGCCGAAACCGTGCCGCATATCGACAACCTCACCCTTCTGATTACCGTGGGCTGCGGCGTAGGCTTTTTCCTGATGATCTGCATGGTGCGCATGATCATCGGCCTGAAGCTGCGCTGGTTGCTCATCGCCTTTTACGGCCTGGTCTTTCTGCTGGCCTTTTTCACGGACAAGAACCTTTTGAGCGTTGCCTTCGATTCCGGCGGCGTGACCACCGGCCCCATGACCGTGCCCTTTATTCTGGCCTTTGGCGTGGGTCTTTCCAATATTCGAAGCGATAAAAACGCCGAAGCGGACAGCTTCGGTCTGGTGGCCCTATGCTCCATCGGGCCCATTCTGGCGGTGCTGCTGCTGGGCCTGTTCAGCGGAAATCAGGACGCCGTGGTGGAAATCAGCGCCGTTTCCTGCCGGGACACCGTAGAAATCGGCCGGATGTATCTGCGGGAAATCCCCACCTATCTCTGGGAAATGGCCGTGTCCATGGCCCCCATCGTCGTGATTTTCCTGGTTTTCCAATGGCTCAGCCTGCGCCTTTCAGGCAAAAATCTTTTGAAAATCTGCTTCGGTATTCTCTCCACCTACATAGGCCTGGTGCTGTTCCTCACCGGGGTCAACGTGGGCTTCTCCTCCCTGGGGGCGGTGCTGGGCGCCAGCCTGGCCCAGGGCTGGACTCGCTATCTGATGATCCCCCTGGCCATGCTGCTGGGCTGGTTCATCATTTCCGCCGAACCCGCCGTCTACGTGCTGGAAAAGCAGATTGAAGACGTCAGCGCCGGCGCCATTCCCGGCAAGGCCATCAAATACAGCCTTTCCGTGGCCATCGCCCTGGCCATGGGGCTTTCCATGCTGCGGGTACTCACGGGCATTTCCATCATGTGGTTTCTCATTCCCGGCTACACCCTGGCCATTCTGCTGTCCTTCCGGGTGCCGGATATTTACACGGCCATCGCCTTCGACTCCGGCGGCGTAGCCTCCGGCCCCATGACGGCCACCTTCATGCTGCAATTCTTCATCGGCGCCAGCACCACCCTGGGCGGCAACGCCCTGCGGGATGCGTTCGGCGTGGTGGCCATGGTGGCCATGATGCCCCTGATCTCCATCCAGGTCATGGGCGTGATCTACGGCCGGAAGAACGCGAAGACCGAAGAACCCGCGGTCTATGGCGATTACGAAATCATCGAACTGTGGGAGGGGAACGAATGAACATCGTCTTGTCCATCATTTACCCCGCCGGCCTGAAAATTCTCACCGACATCCATCAGAACCTGCGCCTGCCCTTCACCATGGTGCTCCACGGCCGGGGCACCGCCACGGACCGGATGCTGGATCTGTTGGGCATCGAATCCCGGGAAAACCGCATCGTGCTCACCGTAGCCGACCCGCAGAAAACCCGGGAACTCATCGAAGAACAGCGGCGCGTACTCTATCTGGGCATGCCCGGCAACGGCCTGGTCATCGCCCTGCCCATCAAAAGTATCGGAGGTGGCAAAACCTTGGCCTATCTCAGCGGAGACGCATCCCCCAAATATACCCCCGAAGCGGCCTATGATCACGAGCTGATTCTGGCCATCGCCAACGAAGGCTGCACCGACATGGTAATGGACGCCGCCCGGGCCGCGGGCGCTACCGGCGGCACCGTGATTCACGGCAAGGGCGTGGGCCAGGAAAACGCCAAAAAGTTTTTCAACGTCTCCATCGCCCAGGAAAAGGAAGTGGTCATGATCGTGACCTATCGTCCCCAGAAGGCCGCCATTATGCAGTCCATTCTGAAGCTGGCCGGCCCGGATTCCAAGGCCGGAGCCATCGTCCTCTCCCTGCCTGTCAGCGAAATCGCCGGCCTGCGCAAGCAGGAGAACTGACCCGCCAACGCTTTCCCCTTTTCAAAAAGGGGAAATTTTTTGCCGGAATCCGGTGCTCAGCCGGGAAGGCCTGAACGCCGTCTGGCGGCAATTGGATTGCTGTATCCGATAAACGACGCAAAACCCCCGCCGAAATCGACGGGGGTTTGTCATACAAACGAAGCTTACTTCGCGGCCTTGGCCTTCTCGCACAGGGCGGTGAACGCCTTGGGATCCTCGATGGCCAGCTCGGAGAGCACCTTGCGGTTGATCTCGATGCCGGCGACCTTCAGACCGTTGATCAGCTTGGAGTAGCTCATGTCGTTAATGCGGGCCGCGGCGTTAATACGGGCGATCCACAGGGAACGATAATTGCGCTTCTTCAGCTTGCGGCCGATGTATGCGTAGCGAAGGGAACGGCGAACCTGTTCGCTTGCTGCACGATACTGCTTGCCCTTTGCGCCAAAGTAACCCTTGGCCAGCTTCATCATCTTGCGACGCTTTTTCTGTGCGTTAACTGCACGCTTAATCCTTGCCATTCTTTCTTCGCCTCCTTACTTGTAGGGAATCAGCTTTTTCATGGTCTTGCCTTCGGTGTTGTTGAGGTACGCGGCCTTGCGCAGGTTACGGGTACGCTTGGTGGGCTTCTTGGTCAGGATGTGACGCTTGAAAGCCTGAGCGCGCTTCACCTTGCCGGACTTGGTCACACTAAAGCGCTTTGCGGCGCCCTTATGGGTTTTCTGTTTGGGCATGGGGATTTTCCTCCTTTCGCATGGTGCGCGGTTATTTCTCCTCGCGCGGTGCAATTATCATCGTCATGTTGCGGCCCTCAATCAGCGGGCGGCGCTCAATGATTCCGAACTCCTTGATCTTCTCCGCGAAATCGTCCATTACCTCCCGGCCGATTTCGGAATGGGTGATCTGCCGTCCGCGGAAGCGGATGGTGACCTTCACCTTATTGCCGCTTTGCAGGAACTTGACCGCGGCCTTGTACTTGACGTCCACGTCATGGTCTTCGATGGTGGCGGAGAGCCGCACTTCCTTAATCTCGATGACCTTCTGATTTTTGCGGATCTCGCGTTCCTTCTTGGACTGTTCAAATCTGTACTTGCCATAGTCCATCAGCTTGCACACCGGCGGCCTTGCGGTGGGCGCGATCTTGACCAAGTCAAGCTGCTTTTCCTCCGCCAGCTCCAGCGCCTGCCGAGTGGGCATGATGCCCAGCTGAGCGCCATCCTGACCCACAACGCGCACTTCGCGGTCGCGGATCTCCTCATTAATCATCAGATCGTTAATGCGGATACACCTCCAAATACTTTGTTCAGCACAAAAAATGAGCGGCACACGCAGCACCGCTCACCTGCGAACCCACTGAGGGCTCGTTTTTCAAAAACCGGCGCTGGCATTGCCGCGCGGTGAGAAGTGCTTGCTTCTGCTTTGCTTATCTATTATAGCACGCCGCGGCCCGTCTTGCAACCGGTTTTCTCAAATATTACAAATTTCCCGCCTATCTGGCGCCCCGCGCCCGGCCGATCAGGGTAAACAGCCCGAAGGCGAGCACGTTTACTCCCACCACCGCCGCTCCCGTGGGCAGGGAATACACGCAGGAAAGCATCAGCCCCACCAGGAAGCAGACCGTGGAAACCACCGCCGCGCAGATCACCACCTGCCGGAACCGGGAAAACACCCGCATGGCCGTCAGCGCCGGGAAGATGATCAGGCTGGAGATCAGCATGGTGCCCATCAGCCGCATGCCCATAACCACCGTCACCGCCGTCAACACCGCCAGCAGCAGGTTGTACGCCCCGGCGGGAACGCCCCCGGAGCGGGCGAAGGTTTCGTCAAAGGTCACCGCAAACAGCCGGGGATAGCTCAGCACAAAGGCCGCCGCCACCACCGCGCACATGCCCAGGGCAAACCACACGTCCCCCTTCCCCACGGAAAGGATGGACCCGAACATGTAATTGGAAATATCGATGTTCATGCCCTCCGTGGTGGAAATGACGATCACGCCCAGCGCCAGCGCCCCCGTGGACAGAAGGGCAATGGCCGCGTCGCCCTTGATGCGGGAGGAGCCGTTGATGCGCAACAGCAATATGGCCAGCACCATCACCACCACCGTGGTAAAGGCCACAGGATGGGCCGATATGCCCCGGCACAGACCGTAGAAGGGGCTGCTCTGCGCCACATAGCCCAACGACATGGCCACCGCCAGCGCCCCAAATCCCACGTGGGACAGGCCGTCGCCGATCATGGAATAACGCTTCAATACCAGGCAGACCCCCAGCAGCGCCGCGCACAGGGAAACGGAAAGTCCCGCCACCAGCGCCCGCCGGATGAATCCCCGGGAAAGATAGTCCGCAAATAGCCCCACCGCCTGGGCGATCTGTCGAAAATACACGATGCACAGCACCGCCGCCAGCAGGGCCAGCGCCCCCAGCAGCAACCCTTCCGGGCGAAAACGCCTTTTTTGCGCTTTATCCATTTTCCCGCCTCCAGGCCTCGTAGGCTTCGGTCTCGCCGTAAAAGCGCACCGTGCGCTCCATGACCAATACGTGCTTCGCGTCCCGCAGCGCCTGGCCCACGTCGTGAGATACCGTCACGATGGCCACGCCCTGCCGGTTGATATTGCGAATGATTTCGTACATTTCCGCCGTGGTCTCCGGGTCCAGGCCCGTCACCGGCTCGTCCAGCAAAAGCAGACTGTCCGTCGCGCACAGAGCCCGGGCCAGAAGCACCCGCTGCTGCTGGCCGCCGGAAAGGGCGCGATAGGGCCTTTTGCGCATCTCCCAGATTTCCAGCCGCTCCATCTGCTGGCGAGCCCGCTGTTTCTCCTCCCGACCCGGGAACAGCCGCCGTCCCAGCCGGTTTACCACCCCGGACTGCACCACTTCTTCCACCGAAGCCGGGAAATCCCGCTGAATCCGGGTCTGCTGGGGCAGATAGCCCACGCCGTTTTTCTTCAGCCCGTCCGAATGAATCACTTCGCCGCTCTTCAGCTTCACCAGCCCCAGCATGGCCTTCATCACCGTGCTTTTGCCGCTGCCGTTTTCTCCCAGGATCACCAGATAATCCCCTTTTTCCACGGAAAAGCTCACGTTTTCCGCCGCCAGGTCGCCTTCATAGCTGACCGTGGCGTTATTCAGCCGAATCAGCGCCATTCTGATCTTCCTCTCTGCGCCCGGCGCATTCGCCGCAAACGCCCACCAGCACCGTCCGCCGCACGTCCAGAATGAAATTGTGCTCGTCCCGCACGTGGCGGATCAGTTCCCCCACCAGTTCGCAGTCCACATGATACAACGCGCCGCATTCCCGGCACATCAGGTGCAGATGCGTCCCGCATCCGGCGTCGTCTTCGATATATTGGTAAAAGGATTCACTGCCGTTCTGATATTTCCGCACCCGGCCCTGTTCCGCCAGGGTTTCCACAAATCGATACACCGTGGTCTTCCCCGCGGAAATGCCCTCTTCGTGCATGGCCTGGGTCAGTTCGTCCAATGTGTAATGCTTCAGATTGTTGTTGGTCAGAAACGCCAGCATGTCCCGCTTCTGTCGGGTGTTGTATTCGCCGCGCATTATTTCAGCCCTTCCTTCAGCGCTTCCAGATTTTTCTGCATCAGGGAAACATAGGTTTCTCCCCCGGAAAATTCCTCGGCGGTGACGTTCTGCATGGAGTGCAGCTGCAATACCTCCGCGCCGGTTTCCTCCGCCAGCGCCCTGGCCACATTGCCCGTGGACAGCTCGATGGTATATACCGCGGGAATGCCGTCCCCGGTCACCTTGTCCATGAGAAACAGCATGGTCTTGGCGCTGGGCTCCGTTTCCTCCGCGCAGCCGGGAAACGCCGCGTAGCAGGTCAGGCCGTATCGCCGGGCGAAATACAGAAACGGAAACCTGTCGCCGAAGACCAGTTCCTTCCGCTTTCCGTTTGCCACTGCCTCCGCAAAGGCCTCGTCCAGGCCGCGAATCTGGGCGATATAGTCCTCGCCATTGGCGCGATAAATCTCCGCCCCGGCCGGGTCCACGGCGCAGAGCTTCTCCACCAGCGCCTGCACCATCTCCATGGCGTTGACCGGGCTGGTCCAGATATGCTCGTCATATTCGGTTTCCGCTGCGTGGGCGTGGTTGTGGGCCTCCTGGCCCCCTTCCATTTCCGCCACGTCCTCTTCCGCCAATACCTCCACGCATTCCATCATCCGCAGGGTCTCGGGGGCCTCCTGGCCCATGGAATCCAGAATCTCCTCCACCCAGCTGTCGCTTTCGCCGCCAATGTAGAGGAACAGATCCGCGTCCATCACCGCCACCACGTCCGAAGGCGCGGGCTCATAGCTGTGCACTTCGCTGCCGGGCTTCAGCAGCATGGTCACCTGAGCCCGGTCTCCCGCCACGGCCCGGGCAAAGTCATAGCAGGGAAAATTCGTGGCCACAATCTGCAGCCCGGCCTGGTTTGCCGTCTCTCCTATGGCCGCACAGCCCGCCAGCGCCGCCGCCGTCAGCATCAATACTATCATCAGCGCGATTCCCTTTTTCATGCGCTTCACTCCTCAATATGAAATCGAATTCCAAATTCGTTTTCATATTATAATCGACCGACGTCCCTTTGTCAACGCTCCGGGCCCTTTTCTTCCAAAAATAATTCAGCCCTTCCCGCTTGACATTTCCGGAAAAGGCCGATATGCTAAATTTGACGTTCTAAAACGCACGCTTTATTTTGGAGGAATCCCATGCGTCCCGAAATCCAGATTTCCCGAAACACCCTGACCGCCGATCTGTTTCTGTCGCTGTATTCCGCCGTAGGCTGGGAACCTCCCTGCCGGGCGCAGGTGGAACAGGCCCTTGCCCACACCTGGGCGGCCTTCACCGCCTCCATTGCCGGCGCGCCCGTGGGTATGGTGCGGTTGCTGGGGGACGGCGGCATGAGCTTTTATCTGAAGGACTTCGCCGTGTTGCCCGCCTGTCAGGGGCAGGGCGTAGGCAGGGCGCTTTTGCATGCGGCGCAGGAGGCCATTCTGTCCGGCATTCCTCAGGGCTGGGCGGTGAGTCTGGAACTCATCAGCACGCCGACGGCCGTGGACTTTTACCGCCGGCAGGGCTTTGAGGAACGCCCCTGCGCCTGGGACGGCCCCGGCATGTTCAAAATGCTCCGGCGGGCCTGATCCAAAGTAGATCAAAAGGGCCCGCGCTCCTTTTCAGCGCAGACCCCTTTCAAATATGCGATAAAAATTATGCTTCGCCGATTTTCTGCATCACGCGCTTCAGTCCCGTGACCAGGCACGCAATGCCCGCCACCAGCAGAATGGCCGCCTGCAGCGCGTTCCAGGGCAGGTCCGCCACCGCCATGCCAATATCTCCCAGCAATAGATCGGTAAGGAAGTAACCGCCCACCAGCACCACATCCGCCGCCAGCAGAGAAAGCAGCGATTTCAGGTTCAGTTTGCCGCTTTTGCAGCCCCAGCCCACGATCAGGCCCATGCAGCCCTTGATGATAAAGGTAAAAATCGCATACTGGGGATAGCCCAGCAGATCCGCCAGGCCGGAGCCCACCGCCGCCGGAATGGCCGCGTAAGGACCCAGCAGCACGCCGGCCATGGCCACGGCCGCGTCGCCGGGATTCAGGTATCCCCCGGGAATGGAAATGCGCACATACGCCGTCAGCGCGGCAATCAACGCCGCCATCAGTCCGCCCACAGCCAGCCTTCTGGTCTTTTTGTTTTTCACATTTCTCGCCTCCGTTGAATCTACACCCGTCCGGTGTTATAATGGTATCATAGCATGGCAAGATAAAGTTTTGATGTGGAGGAAGCAACTTTTGTGATGAATCTATTCTTCTTCCGAAAAAAGGCCCACCGTGAGCTGAATTTTAAGAAAATCACCCGCTATGCCATCATCATCAACGCCTTTCAGATCGTCGCGGCTCTGGGCATCGCCCTGTACGCCGCCCTTTCCGGCAGCTTCAACCTCTCCGGACGGGTGGAACGGATTCTGATTTACGTCACGGCGCTGGTGGTTTCCTGGGGCGCGGTGCTGGATATTCGCGACGCCTATTCCGCCCGGAACGCCGCTCGCCAGCGGCAAATGCTGGAGGACGCTTATCGCCAGCTGGAGGCCCTGAACGGTACCCTCCGGGCCCAGCGGCACGATTTCATGAATCACATTCAGGTCATTTATTCCCTGACCGAACTGGAGGACCGCCCTGCCGCCCTGGAATATATGGACCGGCTGTACACCAGCGTCCGCAGCGCCGGGCGTTCCCTGAAAACCGCCAGCCCCGCGGTAAACGCCCTGCTGGCCGCCAAATCCGCCGCCTGTCAGGAGAAAAATGTCCCCTTTCTCACGGACATCCGTTCCGATTGGAAGGCCTGCCCCGTGCCCGGCTGGGAAATGTGCCGCATTTTGGGCAATCTCATCGACAACGCCCTGGACGCTCCCGCCGGCAGGGAGCTGAAGACCATTCAAGTCGCCCTGTGGGAAGATGTAAAGGGCTTCCACTTCGCCGTGGAAAACAATGGTGCGCCGGTGCCGGAAGAAATTCAGGATTCCCTGTTCCAGCGGGGCTTTTCCACCAAGGGCCCCGGCCGGGGCATGGGCCTGTCCATCGTTCAGGAAATTCTGGAACAGTACGGCGGGCAGATCGATCTGGATTCCACCCCCC
>CACXHB010000010.1 GCA_902767315.1 uncultured Eubacteriales bacterium | reverse complement strand
CTGCACCGTGGCGGTCACCATGGCGTAAGTGCCCAGAATGGCGATCAGCGGCACGGAGACGTAGGAGACGATTTCCAACCCTTTAATGCCGAAGTAGGCGGAGGTAGTCATGCATACGCCCACGGCCAGTACCAGCACATAGGGCAGCCAGGAGGAATCCGGCGCCAGCACCTGCGCCGCAGGTACCGCGAACATGGCCGCGCCCACGCCGAACCAGCCGATCTGCGTCAGGGCGATCATGGCGCTGGGCAGGTAAGAGCCCTTCGCGCCGAAGGCCCGCCGGGCCAGCAGGTCAAAGGACAATCCCGTTTTGCAGCCAATGTAACCCAGCGCCCCGGTGTAGGCCGCCAGAATCACGCCGCCCAAAAGAATGGCGCAGACAAAGCCTTTCAGGTCCAACCCGTTGGCCAGGTCTACGCCAGTCCACATGCTCGCCGAGAAAAAGGTGAATCCCAGCATGATGAAAAACATGGGCCAAAAGCCCTTCCGCGCCGTGGCAGGCACCCGCTGCCAAGTGTAGTCTACGTCCACCGTGGTCTTCTTCTGATGGGTCATGGTGTCGACTTCCTTTCTCCGCTCGGGGCGGATGCGCATTTTCTTCAGAAGTCTCGTAGACACAAAACGGCCCGTAACCAGCACGGTTACAGGCCGAAAAGCATGCGAAATTCAACTCCGCGTCTTACCGGCATCTCTGTACCGTCTTTAAAGACATCTGAATTGTCTATACCTTACCTGTTTTCCCCCGGAAAGTCAACGAAGAATGCGTTAACTCCGGTAGCCCGTCAGGCTTCTTTCTTCTCAAATTCCGCCGTCACCACCTCCAGCAGCCGACGAATCTCCAGATGCTGAGGACAGGCCCGCTCGCATTTGCCGCACTTGATGCATTCGGAGGCCTTGCCGCCGTGGGCGGTGTGCACGTTGTAATAATAATCCGTGTTCCAGTTGTGATAAATCTGCTTGGCGTTCAGCATGGCGAACAGGTCGGGAATGGCGATGTGCTTGGGGCATCCGTCGGTGCAATAGCGACAGGCCGTGCAGGGAATCAGGTTCATGGCGTTAAAAATCTCCCGCACCCGGTTCACCGCCGCCATTTCCCGCTCGTCCAGGGGATGGAAGTCCTGCATGAAGCTGATGTTGTCCCGCATCTGCTCCAGGCTGCTCATGCCGGAAAGCACCATCTGAATGCCCGGGAAACCCGCCGCGAAGCGAATGGCATAACTGGCGGGGCTGCCCCCGTGCAATTCGTCCAGCACCGCCCGGGCGCTTTCCGGCAAATTCACCAGATTGCCGCCCTTCACCGGCTCCATCACGATCACCGGCTTGTTGTGCTTCACGCACACCTCGTAACATCGCCGGCTCTGCACCGCCAAATCGTCGTAATCCACATAATTGAACTGAATCTGCACCACTTCCACCTGCGGATATTCGGTGAGAATCTGCTCCGGCAGCTCCGCCCGGTCGTGGAAGGAAATGCCCACGTGGCGCACTTTCCCCTCCGCCTTCAGCTGGAAGGCCGTCTCGTAGGCCTGGCACTCCTTGAATTTCACAAATTCCCGGGCGTTCTGGGCGTGCATCAGGTAATAATCGAAATATTCCACTCCGCAGGCCGCCAGCTGGCTTTCAAACAGCGGACGAATCTCCTGCTGGCTTTTGAAAAATCCGCCGGAGAGCTTGTTGGTCAGGATGTATTCCTCCCGGGGATGCCGACTGGTCAGCGCCTCCCGCAGGGCCGTTTCGCTTTTGCCCTGCAAATACCCGTGAGCCGTGTCGAAAGAATTGAATCCCGCCTCCAGAAAGGCGTCCACCATATCGCAGGTCTGGGGAATGTCCACGTTTTCCCCCGCCATGGGCAGCCGCATGCAGCCAAAGCCGAAGTTCTTCCTGATTCCGTCCATTGCGCGTTTCCTCCGTCTCATGTTTTTTGTGCATCCGAGTCAATCCCCTTTTTTTCATCCCGCAGGAGGCGCCGCATGCTCTATACCGTAAGCGAAATAGCGAAAAAACTGGAGGCGCGTCCTCGACTCTGCGCTATTATGATAAGGAAAGCCTGCTGCCCTTTGTAGAACGCTCCAGCGGCGGCGTGCGCATGTTCAAGGAAAGCGACCCGTCCTGGCTTTCCATCATTCAGTGCCTGAAGAAAACCGGCATGCCCATTCGGGAAATCCGTAAATTCGTGGACTGGTGCCTCCAGGGGGACGATACCATCGCCCAGCGCCTGGCCCTCATCGATCGGCAGCGGGAAAGCGTGCTGAAACAAATCGCCCAATTGCAAAACACCCTGGAAACCCTGAATTATAAGCACTGGTATTACGAAACCGCCCAGCGCCTGGGCTCCTGCGACGCGCTGCGCACCCTGGACCCCGCGGAAATTCCCCCGGAAATTCAAAAAATCCGGGAACGCCTGCGCGCTGGCGATTCCCGGCCCTGATAAAACGGCGGCAAAGGCATTTTCGCCTTCGCCGCCGCATTTTTTATTTGCCGATTTTCTGGCTGTATTCCCGCAGGATGGACATGTACAGCTTGTAGTCCTCCACGCTGACGGCGGGAGGGGTCTGGTGGTCCACCGAAGGAATGTAACGTCCGGAACGAATGGCCGGCAGAATCCGCTCGAATTCCGCCCGAATGGCCGCCTCGCCCTTGTGCATCACGGTCTTGTCGTAGCCGCCGATCATAATCAGCTCCGGATATTTTTCCCGAATCCGATTCACATCCACTCCGGCCATGCGCTCCAGGGGCAGTATGCCCTCGATGCCGCCTTCCAGGAACCAGGGAATCAGGGGCTCCACCTGGCCGTCGGTGTCGATGAGCACCTTGGTGCCCCCCGCCTTAATCAGCGGCACCAGCTCCTTGTAGAAGGGCAGCATGAATTCGTCGTAACATTCCTTGGACAGCATGGGCCCCAGGTTGTAGGACATGTCCTCGCCAAAGGTCATGAACAGGGGCTTGATGCGAGAAAACAGCACCTTCAGGCACTTTTTGTGGAACTCGCACAAATCGCGGTTGATTTCCAGCATCAGTTCCGGATAATCATAGAAGGCCAGCAAATGTCCCTCAATGCCGAAAAGCCTGCGGGGGAACCAGAAGAAGCCGTCCAGCGAGAACCAGTATGCGATGTCCTCGTCCGCGTGGGCCCGGGCGTAATCCCCCACGTTTTTGTCGATCTGCTCCAGCAGCCGGTCGGTAAACAGATACTTGTGAACCCGCTTGTAATCTTCCTCGTCCTCGATGATGGGCCCGCCGAAATGATCCGGCTGGGGGCAGCCTTCTTCAATCACCGGCAGCCAGAACTGCTTCAGGGGGTCGTGTCCCCAATAGACGTTCAATTCTTCGGGACTCATCTGGGGCAGTCCCTGCTGGAACCAGTTTTTGTACGTCAAATCCCACCAGGAGGCCCATTCGATTACCGGCGTGCGGTCAATGGCAGTGTCCCCCGCCAGCAGTCTGGCGAAACGTTCCGTGTTGCGCATAAGTTAAAAGCCCTTTCAGTCGTTGATAATCGGTATAAACCAGGATTGGATACCCGGCGAAAAATTCACCGGGTATCCGCTTTTTTCAAATGAATTAGTGCAGGTGCTCCTGGGGATTCTCGTAGAACATTTCCTCGATACCGAAGTTCCAGGAGATGCCGATGCCGCCGGTGGGCACGTTGCGCACGTCGGAATTGATGATGACGCACTGCTGCTGATGCTGAGTGGGCTCGATGTCCCACAGGTTTTCGGCCTGCATCCTCATCAGCATGGGCACGTTCTCGTTCACGGCGGTGACAGGATCCACGGTGAAGCAGCCCTGAATGCCCAGCACGAACTGCTTGAATTCCTCGGAGGGCTCCAGATAGGTGTCGTCGCTCTTCATGGTGCCGGTCAGTCCGCCCGCGTCAATCCACTTGCTCCACAGAGGCTCGTTGGTGTACCACTCCTGATAATGCCACAGGGCGTTGGTGCACAGCCAGGAAGCCAGAATCTCCACTTCGTTGGCGTCCCGGGAGGTGGCCAGCAGGGTGCCATCGGTGGGCGCCACCTGGCAGTTCAGCCCCAGGGCCGTCCAGTATTCCCGGTACAGTTCGCAGCAGGCCAGGGTGTCCGTCATGGAGCCGCCGGTGGAAACAGAAATGTTGAAGGCAAAGGGCAGGCCGGAGGGCGTCTCACGGAAGCCGTCGCCGTCCACGTCCACAGCGCCCATTTCGTCCAGCAGGGCGACAGCGCCTTCGTGGTCGCCGGTGCAGGCGAAGTACTCGTTGGGCTCGGCCAGACCGTTGAACACAGCGTCAACGATTTCTTCCGCGTCGATGGAGATCTCCAGCGCCTTCAGGAAGCGATGGTCGTTCACCATTTCCTGCCAGGCCCTGGACTGATCGTCGTCCTTGATGGTGCCGTCGGGATTCAGGCCGAAATTGAAGTTGATGTTCAGGTCGCCCGCGTTCACATGGATATCGGTGGTGTAGGCGGTGATGCCCGCAGTTTCCTCGTTTTCACGATAGAGGGAAATGTTGTTGATGGTGGCAGCTTCACGCATGAAGTCCACGTCGCCGCTCATGGCGTTGAACTGCACCAGCTCCGCGCTCTCCACATAAGAGGAGGTCAGTTTGTCAAAGTAGGGCAGCTGATTTCCGGCCTCATCCACGCAGAAGTAATAGGGATTGCGCTCCCAGGTAGTGAGCTTGCCGTCGGCGCACTCGGTCATGATCCAGGGATACAGCTGCGGGAAGCTGTCGCAGTCGATCAGGTCACCGAAGTAGTAGCTGGGCATGGCGTCGTTGGGGTCGGTGCATTCCCAGTTGGTGCAGTCCATCTGGTTGAACACGTAGCACCACACGCCTTCTTCCTTCACGTCGTCATAGCCCATGAAGGTGGCAAAGGGCTGCATGAACTCGTAGTACGCGTCCAGAGAGCCGTGGCACTCTTCCGCATAATCCTTATGGAACTGCTTCAGGAAGTGGGCGGGCTTCAGAATTTCGGTGTAGCCCTTCCATCCGGCGATGGACAGGTGCACGATGAATCCACCGTAGCTTTCCTTGAAGGAAATGGAGAAGGTCTCGTCGTCGATGACTTCAAAGGTGAAGGGATCGCCGGTGGCGGTGCCCGCGTCGCGCATCCAGGCGGCGACCACGGGGGTCAGCTCGCTGTTGAAGATGAAGTCTTCCACGGCGAAGCGGTAGTCTTCCATGGTGACCTCCGTGCCGTCGGACCACTTCAGACCCTTGCGCAGCTTGAAGGTGAACACGGTGTTGTCCTCGTTCACTTCGTAAGATTCCACGATATTGGCGTCCACCTGGTCGGAGGTGGTGCTCTGCATGGTCAGAATGCTCTCTTCGTTGCCGATGAATACGTCGGCGTCCCAGTTGACGGAGCTGGTAACAAACCGCAGGGTTCCGCCGTAGTTGCCAATTTCAGGATCCAGATATTCGTCCAGGAATTCGTGAATCAGGCGGGGATTTTCCGGCAGACGCTCTTCCACCGGGGGCAGCACGCCGCTTTCCACCAATGCGTCGAGCATGGGGGCCTGGGCGTAGGTTCCTTCGGCGGTGGCCGTCACTGCACACAGGGACAGCACCATGGCCAGAACCAGCAGCCAAGACAGTTTCTTCATGGGGGTTCCTCCTTCGTTCCGATGAAAAGCGCCTCGGCAAACGCCCGCAGGGCTTTTCAATATTATGAAATTATGATATACTTAATCCGGAGGAAATGAAACAGGTGATTCTGCCATAAATTAGGGGTGATTTTGTGATTCCTGCCACAGGCCATATCTCTCAAACCTACGTTGGATTGCTCTCTGCGGACAACGTAGTGGTGCAATTTCACCCTGCTTTTGACCAGACAGAGATGCATACCCACGACTTTCTGGAAATCGCCTATGTGGCCGGCGGCCATGGCTGGCACGTATTGGGGGAACAGATCAGCCGCTGCCAGGGGGAGATTTGTATCTCATCGACCGGGGGGACGCGCACATGTTCCTCTGCGAAAACGACGCGCCTCTGGATATTTATAACCTGATCTTCGTTCCCGCCCTGCTGGACGATTCCCTGCAGAACCGGCAGAATTTCGCCTCCGTTCTGGAAAGCCCCCTGCTGCGCGCCTTCCGGCCGGAGGACGTGGGCCATTCCCTCAGCGTCCGCTTTGCCAAAAAGCAGCAATCCATCGTGATGCACATCTTTTCCCGAATGCTGGAAGAATATTCCGGCCAGTCCCGGGGCCGGGAGGAAATGCTGCGCCTGTATGCCGCGGAGCTTTTAACGGGCATTTTCCGCCAGACCCGGATACAGGAAAGCGGCCGCCCGATTCCGCAATGGAAGGTGGCCGCCTTCAACGGCGTGTTCGATTATATTCAGCAGCACTTTGCCGAGCCCATCGCCCTGGAAACCCTGGCCTCCCTGGCCACCTTCAGCCCCTCCTATTTCAGCCGGCTGTTCAAGGCCTGCACCGGCATCGGGGTCACCGAATATATCCAGCAGGTGCGGGTGCACCGGGCCTGCCAGCTTTTGCGGGAAACCAGCCGCTCCGTGCCGGAAATTTCCGAGGAAATCGGCTACGGCGACGCCAATTATTTCGGCAAAGTCTTCAAGCGGCAAATCGGCGTCACCCCCGCCGCCTATCGAAAGAATCATCGATAACCGGCGCTTATTTTGCTTCCCCGTCGGTGCTGCCGCTGCGGAACCGTCCGGGGGTAATGCCCACGATCTGCCGGAAAATTTTGCAGAAATAACTCTGGTCCGCAAACCCCACCGCCACGGCGATGTCCGTCAGGGAATAATCCGTGGACAGCAATAGCCGCCTGCTTTCCTCGATTCGAATCCGATTCAGGTGCTCCCGAAAGCCCGTGCCCACGGTTTTGTGAAACAGCGCGGAAAAATAGCTGGGGCTCAGCCCCACTTCCCCGGCCACGCTTTCCAGGGTAATGGGCGATCCGTAATCCCGGGCCATGCAGCTCAGCGCCCGGCGAATGTACAAATTCCCTTTGTCCAGCGGGTCGAACATGGCGCTCATGAATCCTTCCACCACTTCCTGCAGAAGAAAACACAAATCCTCCAGCGTGTCCGCACGCATCACCCGCTGCAAAAATCCGCTGTTTACGCTTTCCACGCTGCCCGGCTGTGCGCCGCCTTCCATGGCCACCCGGGAAAGCAGCGCCGTCAGCCCGATGGCCCGGGTGCGCATGGTCTCCAGATTGGCCCCTTCGCTGAAAAATACATAACTCAACAGCTCGTTCAATACCGCCTTCGCCTCGTCCATGTTCCCCGTGCGCACCTTGTGCAGCAGGTCGGTTTCCTTCTCATATAAGAAACTCTCCCCCGGGGACTGCTCCAATCCCTTGTACATCTGGATGGTTTCGTTGATCTTGGCCTGCTGATAGAGCCTTTCCCGGTTGGCCAGCTGCACCGCCCGTTCCGCGGGCAAAAGGGGCGAAAGCAAATGCCCCACCAGCCGGCTGAGGTATTCCACCCGGGCGGGTTCCAGCACCGGTATCGCCGAAAGCTCGTCGTACATTTCCAGCGAAAGCGCCGCCGAAAGCCTGTGCTTTTCCGCCACGCCGCTGACCAGGGTGCTGTCCGGCCGATCCATGAGAAACGGGCCGATGATCACCAGCGCCAGCAGCTTGCCCCCCAGCAGCATGGGAAAGGCAATGTGGTTCAGGTTGGCGTGACAGGTAAACACATACGCCTCCCCCAGGGCCTGGGCGTGGTGCCCCGCCTGCCGGTGCACGGCGCTGCATTCGTTGCCGGTGAATACATGCCGGCGCAGCAGGGCGCAATAGCCGTTGGCCTTGCCAAAGCCCATGAGCACCTGCCCGTCCCCGTCCATCAGCTGCAGCGCAAGCTGCGTATATCCGTGGATGGATTCCAATACGTCCTCCATCCGCTCCCGGGAAACCAGTGAGAAAAAACCGCTGTCCATTCCGGTACCTCGCAAATAATTGCAAAATATCTTTAGAAATTACAATCAAACCGGCTTTGTGTGTATTATACTGTTTGCAGCAGGAAAAATCAACCGGAATCGCAACATAAATTTAGGAGGAATTCAATCATGGATCTTCATCAGATTTCTTTAAAGCTTCAGGCCGGTAAGGCCAAAGACGTGAAAGCCCTGGTACAGCAGGCCATCGACGAAGGCGTCCCCGCGCACGAGATTCTGGAAAAGGGTCTGGTGGCCGGCATGAACGTCATCGGCGAAAAGTTCAAGAACAACGAAGTTTTCGTTCCCGAAGTCCTGGTAGCCGCCCGCGCCATGAACATGGGCGCAAGCCTTTTGAAGCCCCTGCTGGCCGCCGAAGGCGTGAAGGCCACCGGTAAGGTCTGCATTGGCACCGTGAAGGGCGACCTGCACGACATCGGCAAGAACCTGGTGAAGATGATGCTGGAAGGCAAGGGCCTGGAAGTCATCGACCTGGGCACCGACGTCGCTCCCGAAACCTTCATCAACACCGCCCGGGACGAGCATTGCCAATTGATCTGCTGCTCCGCTTTGCTGACCACCACCATGGGCGCCATGGCCGACGTGGTAGAAGCCGCCAAGGACGCGGGCATCCGCGACCAGGTGAAGATCATGGTGGGCGGCGCCCCCGTTACCGAAGCCTTCTGCAAGCAGATCGGCGCGGACGCTTACACTCCCGACGCCGCCACCGCCGCGGAAGTGGCCGTGCAGCTGTGCAGCAAATAATCGCCGGAGGACATATCCATGAATGCATTTGAGCGCGTAAGCGCCTTCCTTTCCCACAAAGAAGCCGACCGCGTGCCGGTTTATCCCATCCTCTGCGGCATCAACCGCAAGCTGGTGGGTGCGTCCTATCCCGTCTGGTCCACCGACGCGGAAACCTGCGCCAACGGTTTTCTGAAGACCCTGGAAGAGTTCCCGGATCTGGACTGCCTGGTCACCCTCATCGACCTGTCCGTGGAATGCGACGCCTGGGGCCAGAAGATCATCTTCCCCGAAAACGAAGCCGCCCATCCCGATTATGACAATCAGGTGGTGCAGGATATCGAAGATTACGCCAAAATCCAGAAGGTGGATTACCGCAACAGCAAGCGCATGATGATGCATATCGATGTCATCCGCCGCCTTGCCGCGAAGGTCAAGGGCAAGGTGCCCATCGTCGCCTTCGTCTTCGGCCCCCTGGGCACCCTGTCCATGCTGCGCAATCAGCAGGACATGTACATGGATCTCTACGACGATCCCGACGCCGTGAAGGAAGCCACCTGGCATGTGGCGGAAACCCTGTCTGATTACGTGGGCGCTCTGTGCGACGCCGGCGCCGACGCCATCATGTGGGATACCCTCTTCGCCAGCGGTTCCATCATGAGCAAGGCCATGTGGAAGGACATGGAAGCCGAGCCCATGGCCATGCTGGCCAAAACCGTGCGGGATCACGGCTGCATGAACATGGTGCATAATTGCGGCCAGAAGATCTACTTCGACGTGCAGATCGAGGCCATCGACCCCGTGGCCATCTCCTTCCTCTTCCCCCCGGATGATTGCGCCGATTACGCCGAATGCAAGCGCAAGTACGGCGATAAGGTGGCCCTCATCGGCTGCGTCACCCCCGCCAACGCCGTCATCGGTACCGACGAAGAGTGGGACAAGCAGTGCACCGACCAGATCGACGCCATGGCCCCCGGCGGCGGATTCATGCTGGCCACCGGCTGCGAATATCCCGCCAACGCCACCTTTGACCGAGCCCGGCGCATGATCGAAATTGCAAAAACTTACGGAGCATATCAAAAATGACCTATTTGGATGTCGTCACCGGATTTCTCGGTTCGGGTAAAACGACATTTCTGACCAGGTACATCCGTTGGTTGAAAAAAAGCGGCATCCGCGCCTGCGTGATCGAAAACGAATTCGGTCGCGCGGGCGTTGATGGCGCTTTGTTAAAAACCACCGGCGTGACCTTACGAGAAATTTCCGGCGGATGCGTCTGCTGCACCCTGAAGGTAACCCTGCACCAGCTGCTGGGCGAATTGAGCGGGCATTACGACCGCATTCTGCTGGAGCCCTCGGGCCTGTTCTGCGGGGACGACCTGATGGACATTCTGCATAGCCCCGATTGCCGGGTGCTGCCGGGCATGTGGGCCTGCATCGTGGACCCCATGGCCCTGTCTTCCATGAACGACGAAGACCTGGCGGTGCTGCAAAGCGAAATGATGCAGGCCGGCAGCGTCGTGGCCAGCAAAACCCAGCTTTGTTCCCAGGAAGAGCCGGATTCCCTTTCCCCGCTGATTGCCCGCCTGCTGCCCGCCCCCGCGCCGGTTCTCTGGCGCGAAAATTGGGACGATCTTTCGGAAGATCATTTCTTCCCCGCCCTGCAGGCCGCCGGCACCGTAGACCGGCCCCATCCCCGCCGCAAGTTCGACCATACCTTCCTGTTCCAAAGTGCCACCATCGCCCCCAGGGAAGCCTTTGCCGAAGCGCCCCTGCGCGCGGCCCTGGAAAAGACGCTGACCCAGGGCGGCGCGTCCGTACTGCGGCTGAAGGGCACCCTGCGCCGGGAACAGGGGGGCTTCTGGCAGGTAAACGTCACCCCCGGGTGCATCAACCTCGTTCCCCAATCCGGTGAAACCGTCCCCGCCCTGAACGTCATCGGCCGCGGACTGCATCGGAAAATCATCCTGCAATTGCTGGAGGAAGCAACATGACGCATGAAGCATGGGTGCGCCTGGCGCTGGATTGCGGCGCCAAAAAGGCCACCATTGTTGAAAAAAATCAAATCGTACTCTCCGCCGCCTTCCGGGACATCTGCGCCCAGAACGGCTGCGGCGTTTATGGCCGCTGTTGGATGTGTCCCCCGGACGTGGGCGATATCCACGTTCTCATGGACGACCTGAAGACCTACACCCACGGTCTGTGGTATCAGAGCATCGGCGAAATCGAAGACAGCTTCGATATCGAGGGCATGACCGCCGTGGGCGCGCAGCACGCCCGCCTCAGCCAGAAAATCCAGGCCGCCGTCAAGGCCGCCTATGACGGCGACGTGCTGCACCTCACCTGCGGCGGCTGCCGCCTGTGCGAAAAGTGCGCCAAGGTGACCGACGAACCCTGCCGTTTCCCGGAAAAGGCCCTGCCTTCCCTGGAAGCCTACGGCGTAGATGTGTATAACACCACCAAGGATACAGACCTGAAGTACATTAACGGCCAGAACACCGTCACTTTCTTTGGCATGGTGCTCTTCCGGGAGAAAGACAATGCATGAATTAACCGTGCGCCAGGGAACCGCCTGCACCCGCCTGTCCTTTGAGGGCACGCCCATTTTGGCGGATCTGCTGGCGGAGCACGGCTTTCCCGTGCAGCGCCCCTGCGGCGGGCGGGGCAAGTGCGGCAAATGCGCCGTGGAAGTCTCCGGCTGTCTCTCCCAGCCCACCGCCGCCGAAGTGGCCGCGGGTGCGCGGCTGGCCTGCCAGACGACCCTTTTGGGCGACGCTCAGGTCACCCTGCCGGAGGCCCCGGAACGCGCCCGCATCGAGCTTTCCGGCGAAGCATCCTTCCGGCCCCTTGCCCCCGTGTCCGGCCGCCTGGGCCTGGCCGTAGATATCGGCACCACCACCCTGGCCGCCCGCCTGCTGGAGCTTTCCACCGGCAAAACCCTGGGCCAGGCCGCCATGCTCAATCCCCAGACCGCCGTGGCCGCGGACGTAATGGGCCGCATCGGCGCGGCGCTGGAGGGGAAGCTCGCCCTTTTGCAGCATCAGATCCTCCAGGCCCTGGAAGCCCTGCTGAACCAGGCCTGCCAACAGGCCCATCGGGACCCGGCGGAGGTGGACGTGCTTTCCGTAGCGGGCAACACCACCATGCTCTACCTGCTCACCGGCCGTAATCCGGAATCTTTGTCCCATGCTCCCTTTGAGGCGGATTGCCTCTTCGGCCAGGAAACCACGCTGCTGGGCCGGCGCACCCTGCTGCCCCCCTGCATGAACGCCTTCGTAGGCGCGGACATCACCTGCGCCGTACTGGCCGCGGGCCAGTGCCTGGAAGAAGGCCCTTCCCTTTTGTGCGACATCGGCACCAACGGCGAAATCGCCCTCTGGAAGGACGGCGTTCTCTATGTCACCTCCACCGCCGCGGGCCCGGCCTTCGAGGGCGCGGGCATCTCCTGCGGCTGCGGCAGCATTCCCGGGGCCATCGACCAAGTCTCGGCGGAAAACGGTGCGCTGCAGGTGCATACCATCGACGAAGCCGCCCCGGTAGGGGTCTGCGGCTCCGGCCTGATCGACGCCATCGCCGCCCTGCTCCAGCTGGAAATCATCGATGAAACTGGCGCTGCCGACGAAGACGAAATTCCCCTCTCTGGCGGCGTTTCCCTGCTTTCCCGGGATATCCGCGCCGTGCAGCTGGCCAAAGCCGCCGTAGCCGCCGGCATCGATACCCTTCTGGAAACCGCCGGCGTCGCCCCGGAAGCCCTCACCCACCTCTCTATCGCCGGCGGCTTTGGCAGCCACCTGCGGGTCGCTTCCGCCGTAGCCATCGGCCTGATCCCCTCGTCCCTGGCCCAAAAGGTGCGCATCCTGGGCAACGCCTCCCTCACCGGCGCCTGCCGCCTGCTGATGGACGCCGCCGCCCAGTCCTCCGCCGCCGAAATCGCCCGGCGCTCCCAGCATGTCTCCCTGGGCGGCAACCCCCGCTTCAACCACCTCTACGTGGAGCACATGCTCTTCCCGGAGCAGGAATAGCTCCTCCAAAAAATATCAACCGCCTGCAAGGCTTGCTTCCCTGCAGGCGGTTTTCTGCGTCATTTTCGATTATTTTCCCTTCGCGTCATCGGAGAAAATCAGATCCTGGGTCTCCGGGTCGGCCGTGCCCGTGGCTTCCAGTCCATTTTTCTTCTGGAAAGCGCTGACGGCCTTGGCCGTGCCGTCGCCATACATGCCGTCCGGCTCGCCGTCCAGATAGCCCAGCTCGATAAGCCGCTCCTGCATCTGGTAAATGCGCCAGGCGTAATCGCCCTTTTTGTAATCCCGGGGCGTGTAGGTGAAGGCTTCCAGCTTCAGCATTTCCCGGTCTTCCGGGGCCACGGTCTGGGGGCTGGTTTCGTTTTCCGGATAGCCGAACATTTCGTTCAGGGTCACCAGCTTGTAGCCCGCCTGCACCGCCGCGGGAATGAACTCCTGCAATTTGGCGGTGTCCTTGTCCGTGGTGTGGAAAAGATAGATGTTGCCCGGAGCCAGCCCCGCAATCAGCTTTTGCAGCCCGGTGCCGCTGCCGGAGACGTTCCAGTGCGCGATGCCCACCATGCCGATCTGCTTGGCGTATTGATGCAGCCGCTGATCGTCCCGGCCGTCGCCGCCAAAGGGCCGCACAAAGTGCTCCTGATAATCCACCCCCAGCACCTTGTCCACGCACAGGCACTGCAGATAGATCTGGCGCTCGAAGGTGGCGTCATCCATCTGGAAATGCCGCTTGTGCTCCAGGGTGTGGTTTTCAATCTCCATGCCGTTTTCGTGGGCATAGCGCAGGGTGTCCTGCAATTCTTCCCGCAGCACGTTTTTGCCAATGGGGAAAAGCGTCAGCTTCGCGCCGTTTTCGATGGCCACGTCGATGATCTTCCGGGCGTTCTTGAACTGGAAAAAGTCGTCCACCGTGACGCAGATGACCTTCTCGTCCGTCTCCGCCTTTTTGAAAATGGGCAGATACCCCTCCGCCATGGGCGTGGGCTTGGGGGCGTATCCCACGTTGGGGTCCCGGGTGGGCTCCGGCGTAGGGGTGGGCTCCAACGTGGGCTCCGCCGTCTCCAGAATTTCCGGCGTGGGTTCCGGCGTGGCCGTCGCCTGGGGCTTCTTCGCCACGTTGTCGCTGCCGCCGTTTGCCCCGTGGACGATCAGTACCACAATCAATATCACCGCCGCCGCTGCCGCCGCAAAAAGCAGCGCCGGCCGCATCTGAGATTTTCGCCTTCTCCGGGCGCCGGGTCTTCTGTAGCCCACCATGAAATTTCCCCTCCCATGTCTTTGGTTTCTCATTGCGCCCAGGCTTCGCCTTTCCCGGCGCGTATCTCCCTTGCCCGCTGCATCAGTTTGCGGTAAACGCCCCGCATGGCCTCCTCCCGCACCTGCGCGTCCAGTTCCTCCGCCAAAATCCACTTCACGCCGGCGTTCTCGTCCGGCTTGATACGAATCTCCTCGGCGGGATCCGCTTCCAATAAATACGTCACGTTCAGGTGCAGATGGGGCGAAACGAACCGCCCCCGCTTCACGTGCCCTTCCACGCACAGGGTTTCCAGCGAAAAGGGCCTTTCCAGCACCGGCCGGGGCCGTACCCCCGTCTCCTCCTGCGCTTCCCGCAGTGCCACGCTCAGCAGGTCGCCCTCGCCGTCCGCGTGCCCGCCGGTCCAGGACCAGGAGCGGTAGATGTTGTGATACACCATCAGCGCCCGCTTTCCCGCCGGATCCAGAATCCATCCGGAGGCCGTCACGTGGGCCAGGGCGTTTTCCCGGGTGAGCCATCCGGTTTCCCGTTGAAAAAACGCCAACATCTGCGCCTTGTCCCGCTGTTCCTGCTCGCATTGGGGAACGTACTCCGCAACCAGCTGCCGCACCCGCCGTTCCATCATTCTTGCCCGTCCTCTTCTTCAAACATCCGGTTGTATTGCTCCCGGGTAATCAGCACCTCCCGGGGCTTTGCGCCGTCGGCCTCGCTGACAATGCCCCGCAGATACATCTCGTCAATGAGCCGCCCCGCCCGGGCGTAACCCACCCGCATGCGCCTTTGCAGCATGGAAACCGAAGCCTGTCCCGCCTCCAGCACAATTTCAATGGCCTCCGGCAGCCGCGCGTCGTGTTCCTCGCTGCGCTCCTCCTTTTCCGCGTCGGAAAGGGTGGCGTTGTTAATGTGCTCCAGCACATCCTCGTCGTAAGCCGCCTCGTGACGCTCCTTGATGTATTCCACAATGTGATGCACTTCCTCGTCGGAAACCCAGGAGCCCTGCACCCGCATGGGCTTGGGAATGCCGGAGGGCACATACAGCATGTCGCCGTGGCCCAGCAGCTTTTCCGCGCCGCCGTGGTCGATGATGGTG
>CACXHB010000009.1 GCA_902767315.1 uncultured Eubacteriales bacterium | reverse complement strand
GGAATTCGCCGCGGCGTACACCGGCGCGAACCGGCTGTGGGTGCTGGAGAAAAACCGGAAGGCCCGGGCCTTTTACGAAAAGCACGGGTATCTGCCCACGGGGGAATGGACTTACGAAGCGGGCACGCCGGAGAAGCTGCTGATGCTGAAGCGCGGGGAGGCGGGCCATGACTGATAACCCAGCGGTGTATTTCGCGCCGCTGGAGGGGGTAACGGACGCGGTGTATCGCCGGGCTCATAGAGCCTCCTTCCCCGGCGTGGAAAAATATTACATGCCCTTTGTCAGCCCCTCCCGTTCCATGTCGTTTACCGTGCGGGAGGCTTCCGACCTTTCCCCGGAGAAGAACCGGGGAATCCGCGCCGTGCCCCAGGTGCTGGCCCGGGAAGGGGATCTGGCGGCGCAGATGATTCGCGTGCTGGCGGATCAGGGTTACCCGGAGGTGAACCTGAATCTGGGCTGCCCGGTGGGCACCGTTACCGGCAAGGGCAAGGGCTCCGCCATGCTGCGGGATGTGGACGGTCTGCGGCGGTTTCTGGATCAGGTGTACGCGGCGCCCCCGGCGCAGGTGTCGGTGAAAACCCGCATCGGCTGGGAAAGCCCGGAGGAATGGCCCCTGCTGGCGGCGATTTACCGGGAATATCCCATTTCGGAATTGACGGTGCACCCCCGCACCCGCGGCCAGTTTTACACCGGTGAGGCCTGGCCGGAGGCCCTGGCGGAATTGCAGGGCGCGAAGTTTCCCGTGGTGTACAATGGCGATCTGTTTACCGCGGAGGACTGCCGCCGGCTGCTGGAAAAATATCCCTGGGTCAGCGCGCTGATGCTGGGCCGGGGGCTGGTGACCAATCCCGCCCTGGCCCGGGAGCTTGCCGGCGGGCCGCCCCTGCAATTGGAGGACATCACCGGCTTCCACCGGCGGCTGTGGGCGGCGTATGCCCGGGAATGCCCGCCTCAGGCGGCGCTGGGGCGCATGCGGCAGATGATGCGCTTCTTCTTCGGCTGCTTCGACGCCCCCACCCGCGTCAAAAAGGACGTGCTTCGGGCCGGAAATGACCGGGAATATGAGGACGCGGCGGAGGCGCTGTTTGATTGCCCCATGAAGTCCGCCCCCGCCTTCGCAGGAATCTGAACGAAAATCAATTGGGAGGAATGCTACTTATGGACAAGAAATACGCGGATTACGCCGTGGAACAGACCGTAAAACTGCTGGCCATCGACAGCCCCACGGGCTTTGCCCATCGGGCGGCGGAATGGGTGAAAAACGCCTTTTCCGAAATGGGATACGACGCGAAGCTCACCGTCAAGGGCGGCGTGCTTATCGACCTGGGAGGCCGGGACGAAACCGACGGGCTGCTGCTGGAAGCCCACGCGGACACCCTGGGCGGCATGGTGGCGGAGGTGAAGTCCAACGGCCGGCTGCGGCTGACGGCCCTGGGGGGCATGCAGGCGGCGAACGGCGAAACCGAAAACGTGCGGGTGTACGCCCGAAACGGCCGGGTGGTGGAAGGCACGCTGCAGCTGGTGAACGCATCGGTGCATGTGAACGGCGATTACGCTTCCACCAACCGTTCCTTCGATACCACCGAGGTGGTGCTGGACGAGGACGTGAAAAATGCGCAGGATACCCGCAATCTGGGGATTGAGGTGGGGGACATCGTCTGCTTCGACCCCCGCACCCGGGTCACAGCCACCGGATACATCAAAAGCCGATTCCTGGACGATAAGCTCTCCGTGGGCATTCTGCTGGGTCTGGCCAAATATATGAAGGACAAAAACGTCACGCCCGCCCGGCGGGTGTACGCCCACGTGACGGTGTACGAAGAGGTGGGCCACGGCGGCTCCGGCTCCGTGCCCGCGGGAGTTACCGAGGCCATCAGCGTGGACATGGGCTGCGTGGGCGAGGGGCTCACCTGCACCGAGCGGCAGGTGTCCATCTGCGCCAAGGATTCCGGCGGCCCCTACAGCTACGATGTGGTGGGGGCGCTCATCGAAGCTGCCAAAGCCGAGGGCGCGGATTACGCCGTGGACGTGTATCCCCATTACGGTTCCGACGTGGAGGCTACCCTCCGCAGCGGCGTGGACATTCGCCACGGACTCATCGGCGCGGGGGTATACGCCAGCCACGGTTACGAGCGCAGCCATGTGGACGGGGTATGGAACAGTCTGAAGGTACTGAAGGGATATTTGAAAATCTGAAGGAGGATACTTCTTATGGGCAAGGTCTATCTGATTCTGGCCGATGGCATGCGCCCGGACGGCATGCTGCAGTGCGGTCACCCCATGGTGGAAAAGCTGATGCAGGCGGGGGCCAGCTCCCTGACGGCGCAGACGGTGATGCCTTCGGTTACGCTGCCCTGCCACATGTCCCTGTTCCATTCCGTGGGTCCGGAGCGCCATGGCGTAACCACCAATGTCTTTACGCCCCAGGTGCGCCCGGTGAAGGGCCTGTTCGACCGGTTGACGGATTTCGAAAAGACGTGTGCCTTCTATTACAGCTGGGGCGAACTGCGGGATCTGCATCAGCCCGCTTCCGTAACGGACGCGCGGTTTATTCAGGGCGGAACTTACACCTACGAGGCCGCCAGCGACGAGCTAACGGAGATGACGCTGCAGGCCCGGGCAAAGGGCGGCCACGATTTCACCTTCCTGTATCTGGGCGAGGTGGACGACATTGGCCATCGCTATGGCTGGATGGGCAAGGAATACCTGCAGGCCGTTTTCCATTCCTTTGACTGCATCGCCCGGGTGTACGAGGCCATGGATCCCGAGGATCTGCTGATCGTCACCGCGGACCACGGCGGACATCAGCGCAGCCACGGTACCGATTGCCCCGAGGACATGACCATTCCCGTGCTGGCGGTGGGCGGCCCCTTCGCACCCGGCAGCACCCTGCCCGAAACCCGGATCATCGACCTGGCCCCCACCATCGCCAAGTTCCTGGGCGTGCCGGCGGACGCGGACTGGGAGGGCCACAGCCTGTACTGATTTCATCCCCGGGCAGGGAGAAAGGAGCCTCCACATGAAGCTTTCTCAAATGAAACTGCGGGCCATGCCCCATACGGAATGCGCCCTCACCGGCGAGGATACGCTGCGGGTGTACAAAACGGGGGCGCAGGAGCCGGACATCAACACCTACGTGGCGCTGGCGGACACGGATTTTCATAACGGCGTGATCGAAGTGGACGTTTGCGGCAAGTTGCTGAGCGATGCGCCGGCATACGCCCGGGGATTTATCGGCATCGTGTTCCGCGCAGCGGAGGACGGGCGGGAATTCGAGGGCTTTTACATCCGCCCGGCCAATGGGCCCCATTGCCCCGACCCGGAGCGTCGGGCCCACGGTTGCCAGTATTTCTCCTTTCCGGGGTACACCTTCGCTTATTTCCGGGAATTCGGCATTCCGGAATACGAAGCCCCGGTGGACACCATCGAATTGGGAAAGTGGAGCCGCATCCGCGCCGAGGTGCGGGAGGATTCCGCCGCGTTTTCCGTAGACGGCCGCCCGGTGCTGAAGGTTCGCGGCCTGAAGCACGGCGCAGCGGCCCGGGGGAACGTGGGGCTGTATGTGGATAACGGCACAGACGCCCTGTTCCGAAATTTGCAGATTCAGCGGGAAGATTGACGGTTTTTCGGGAAAAAACGTGCGTTCCGGTTTGTCCGGGGCGCACGTTTTTATATGAGTTTCTACCTATTTAAATAGGCGATATTTCTTTGCCCACCTGGCGCAGGATGTCCGCCGCCGGGGCGGGTATGCGGCCCAGCCCGTCGGGGCCCACGTTCAAAAGATAATTCACCCCGCAGGCGTTCAGGTGCTTTTTCAGGGAAAGCACCTTTTCCGGGCGCTTCCAGTGGTCGTCAAAGGACTTGTAGCCCCAGGTGTCGTTGAGGGTGGCCGGGGTTTCAAACAGCCCGCCGGAGAGGGCTCCTTCGGGAATCTGGTTGTCCCCCAGAGACTGATAATCTCCCATGCCGTTGCCGATGCGGGAATTGATGAGGCAATCCGGCTGCAGGGCGTGCACCATGTCCGCCAGTTCCCGGCTTTGGGCGGGGGAAATGGTGCGGGGGGTGTCGAACCAGATCAGGCACAGCGGCCCGTATTGGGTCAGCAGCTCCCGCACCTGGGGCTTGATTTTTTCCTCAAAGCAGATGCTGTAATCCTTGTGGGCGTTGTCGGGAAAATCCCAGTCGTTGGTCCAGCTCATGCCCTCGCTTTCCGGCTCCTCCGGGCCCCGGTTGGTGTGCGCGGCGGTGTAGCCGCCCCCGTGGGGATGGGCCCAGTCCAGGTCCTGAGAATAATACAGCCCCAGCTTCAGCCCCTTTTTCGCGCAGGCCTCCGCCAGTTCGCCGACGATATCCCGGCCAAAGGGGGTTGCGTCCACCGCGTTAAAGCCGTCCGCCCGGGAACGGAACAGGGCGAAGCCCTCGTGATGCTTGGCGGTGACCACCAGATAGCGCATGCCCGCCGCCAGCGCCAGATCTACCCATTCCTCCGGAGAAAACAGAATGGGGTTGAAGGCCCGGGCCAGAGCGTGATATTCCCGGTTGGGAATGCGGTATTTGGACTGAATCCATTCGCCGATGTAGCCCATGCGCCGACCGCGCCATTCCCCAGCGGGCAGGGCGTACAGCCCCCAGTGCACCATCATGCCGAATTTTGCATCGCGAAACCACTGAAATTTGTCCATAATCGATCGCCTCTCTCTTGCACGGCGCGGAAGGACGTGCTATACTTCCCTTAAATCATAGCAATTCATACGTATCTTGGCGATGCTCAAAAGCAGCTTTTTGCTGCTCAAAATCGACTTTTCCGGGAGGAACCCAGATGGACGCGCGCTTTTATACCTTTGGCCGGGGCCATGCCCCCAGACAGTGGCGGCTGAACGCCCTGCCCTATACCAACCGGCTTTACGTGATTTACGGCGGCCGGGGGGCGTTTCTTTCGGAGGAAGGCCCGGTTCCCCTGCGGCCGGGGCGGGTGTATCTGTTTCCCCATCGGCTGCCCTTCCGGGTGACTCAGGATCCGGAGCAGCCGGTGGATCATCTGTATTTTGATTTCACCCTTTCCCCGCCGCTGACGGGCAGCCGCCTGGCGGAAATTCCCTTTTCGCCGGATTCCCTGATGGGCCGCACGGTTTCCTGCCTGGAAACGGCGGTGGAGCGGGGCGGGGAGGAGCTGGTGACAGCGTATTTCCAGTGCCTTTTGCGCCTGGCGCTGGAAGAAGCGCCCTTTCTGGCCCCGGGAGACCAGCGCCTGGCCCCGGCGCTGGAGTGCATTCACCGGCGCTTCGGGGAAAAACTCACCCTGGAAACCCTGGCCGCTCTGACGCATCTGGAAAAGAACCACTTCATCCGCGTCTTCCGCCGGGCCATGGGAATTACCCCCTATCAATACCTTCGGCAGGTGCGGCTGAACCGGGCCGCGTCCCTTCTGCGAAGGGGGCAGTCCGTTTCCGGCGCGGCCGCGGCCTGCGGATTCGAAAGCGCCGCCGCACTTTCACACGCCATGCGCAAATCCAGAAGCGTTTCTCCGGGAGAAATTCGCGGGATGGAATAAAATATGTGTCGAAACTATGGCAAACTATGTAATACGGCGAATTAGATGAAATAATGTAACGGATATTAGCGGATTTCTAGCGCAAATATAGGAGAAACTTGTTAAAAAAGAATAACAAATCCATCGCGCCGATTGATAATAAGAGAGGGCAATGTTATAATAGCTCTGTATCAATATATTATGCACCCCACTTTTCCGAATGGAGGGAGAATACATGTCTCGAACCTGCAAACTGGCATCCCTGTTTCTGGCCCTGGCGATGCTGTTGAGCTTTGGCTGCGCCTTTGCTCAGGAGGCCGAGGTAGAAACGGAAGCCCCCGCCGTATCCGCGCCCGCGGAAGAAACGGCCGCGCCGGCGGAACAGCCTGCCACGGAAGCCCCCGCGACGGAAATTCCCGCCACGGAATCGCCTGCCACGGAAGCCCCCGCGACGGAATCGCCCGCCACGGCGGCCCCCGCGCACACGGCGGCTCCCGAAAAGAACATGGTCAACGTCGGCTATGCTCAGGCGGAATGCGCGGTGTTTGTTTATACCGAGCCGGTGATTTCCGACGCCACCCGCATCGGCCAGTTTACCGACACTTCCTATTTCTATGTGCTGGACCGCTACGGCTCCGGTGAGGAAGACTGGCTGAAGATCGCCTTTGCCTATGCCGAGGGCGACAGCGTGGCCATCCTGGAAGGCTACATCCGCGTGTTCCAGGCCCAGCAGGTTCCCGCCGCTCAGGGCGCGGGCCCCTACCTGTTTGAAAACATCGGCCTGTCCCTGGCTTCCTTTGAAAACAGCGGCATGCTGCCGGTGTCCATTGTGGACCCGGAAACCGGCGTCGCCCCCGATCCCTCTCAGCCCGCCTATTACGTGGCCGAGGATGGCAGCGTCGTTCGCACTTCTACCGGCGAAACGGTTTCCACCGTCACCCGGCAGATCGTCACCTCCGGCCCCGCGCTGAATTTCCGCAGCGTGACCACCGGCACCGTGGCCGGCAGCCTGGCCTCCGGTGAAAAGGTGCAGGTCATCGTTCAGGGCGATAAGTGGACTTATGTGCTCATCAACGGCGGTATTTACACCGTCATGTCCGCTTACGTGCAGGACGTTACCGCCGTCCCCGAACAGCCCGCCATGACGGAAGAAGATTTCGCCGCCCTGGTGGACAAGGTGGAAATCAACTTCTGCTATTCCGGCGAAACCCTGTCCTACGGCGATCAGGTGACGCTGGCGGCCTCGATTCCCCAGGAGCTGGCCGACGCCAACATCCAGTGGCAGGTCAAGGTTCCCGGCGGCGACTGGCAGGATGTGGAAGGCGCGTACGGCGCGACCTACACCCTCACCGTCTCCGATGAGAACGTGGATAACCTCTGGCGCGTGCGGCTCACCCTGGGCTGAACGCTCCCGGCGCAGTAAACATTGCAAAGTCGAGCATTGGGTTTAGGAGGATACAGAATGAAACTCAATTTCAGGAGATTCGTGGCAATCCTGCTGGTGGCCATGATGACGCTCACCGCATTGCCCACCGCCGGTATCGCCGAGGTGATGCAGGATGTGTCCCGGGAATCTGGCTCCATCCGCATGCTGATGGTAGAGCCGGACGATGAGACGTATTATACATACGAGTTTTACGAAGAAGACGGCACGACCCCTATCGCCAGCCAGATCGTAAAAAACGGCGATACCCTGCTGGAGCCCGCCGCTCCCGCAAAGGCCAACAAGAAGTTCGAACGGTGGGAACCTCAGGTGCCCTTCGGCCCCGTGAGCGGACTGACCGGCGAGAACAAGACCATCCAGGTCACCGCTAAGTACACGGAAGTCTATTACGTGTTCTTTGTGGATCATAACGGCCGCGTGGTTAAAACCAAGGAAGCCGCCGACGGCGATAAGGTCACCACTGCGGACGTGCAGTTCCCCGTGGAAACCGACCATGCCATCACCGGCTGGTACACCGATGCGGCATTTACCAACCCCGTGACCATGGTTACCATCGATAAGGCCAACGTGACCCTGTACGCCAAGGTGGAAGCGGGCCACTGGCTGACCTTCGATTCTAAGGGCGGCTCTTATGTGGCGCCCGTGTTCGTGCCCAACGGCAAGACGGCCGCGAAGCCCGACGACCCCACCAGGCCCGGCTATACCTTTGACGGCTGGGATTTCGATTTCACGAAAGAGCTGACGGCTAACGCGACCGCCACCGCAAAGTGGACGGCCAATGACCGCACCCGGTATACCGTGATTCACTGGCAGGAAAATGCCGATGATGACGAGTATTCCTACGTGGAAAGCGAAACCGGGTATGGCGCTACCGGTGCGAAAACTGCCGCAGCCGCCAAGAGCTATACCGGCTTCACGGCGCAGACCATT
>CACXHB010000008.1 GCA_902767315.1 uncultured Eubacteriales bacterium | reverse complement strand
CGGCTCGCGGGGGCGCGGGGGTGGGGCCGGGCGAAGCCCGGCCCCACCCCCGCGCCCCCGCGCATAAGCGCGACCCCCTGGCGGCTTTGCCGCCAGGGGGTCGCGCTTATGGGGCTGTCACTACAGGGATTTCTTCCTTTTGCAGCACAGGATGGGGCGCATGGGTTTCCGGCAGGGGAGACGGTTCGTCGTCCACTTCCAGGGTAAAGGCGGAAACCTCATAGGCGGTGCGGGCCAGGTACTCGCCGTTGTCCAGCAGCTTCTGATATTCCCGGGATTGCAGGCGGCCGGTCAGTTTCAACCGATCGCCCACGCCGAAGCGGGCGGCGTATTGGGCGTTGCGGCCCCAGGCGATGCAGGGAATGTAATCGCTTTTGCCGAAAGCGCGGCTGACGGCCAGCATCATATCGCAGATTTCCCGGCCGAAGGGCGTGGAGCGGTACACCGGCGGCCGACACAGGGCCCCGGCGATGGAGACCTTGTTGAGGGTATCGTTTTCGGCGCAGGGAGAAAGGCTCTGAGCGAACAGCGTCACCATCAATCGCCCCGCCCCTTCCACCACCTTGTTGTAGGAACGCACCTGTCCCTGAACCATCACCAGTTGATCGGGCTGAGGAACATCCCCGGCCAGCAGCTTGCCGGGCACCGTTACCGGCAGCCGGTCCAGTGCGCCGGAGAGGCGCTTTACCAGCAGAACGCCGGTGTAAAAGGGTTCGTTCATGACTTCGTGGCTGACTTCCAGCCCGGCTTCCAGGCGGCCCACGGCCACAATGCGGTTATTGGGATTTTCCATCGTAGCTTCACCTCTGTTATCCATAGCGGTATTTCATCGAAAATACTCTATGCGGGAAGATGCGATTTCATGCCCGGAGGCGATTATCCCAGCCGCTTTTTTTCTGCGCGTTTCAGCAGATTCCAGAAGTTTTCGCCGGCGATTTTGGCGATGACGGATTCCGTGTAGCCATGGCGGCGCAGTACGTCCAGTAAGGCGGGGAAGTCCGCGGGATTGGCCAGCCCTTCGGGCCAGGAATCGATGCCGTCAAAATCGGAACCGAAGCCCAGCACGTTTTCGCCGCCCATTTCGCAGATGGCGTCGATGTGGCGGAACACGTCCTCCAGGTTGGAAGATCCCCGGCGGGTGAGGAAATAGGTGTAGAAATTAATGCCTATGAAGCCGCCCTTCTCGATGATGGCCCGCACCTGTTCCTTGCGCAGATTCCGGGGCACGGGGCAGAGCCAGCGGCAGTTGGAATGGCTGGCCACCGGCGGCAGCTCCATCTGGTCATAAATATCCCAGAAGCCGTCCTCGTTCAGGTGGGAAACGTCCGCCAGAATGCCCAGCTGATCCATGCGCTGCAAAAGCGCCCGGCCAAAGGGCTTCAGATGGCCCTTGGGGCCGGCCTTGGCGGGGAAGCCGATTTCATTTTCGTGGTTCCAGGTCAGGGCAATCAGCCGAATGCGTCCCGCCTGATCGAACTGCTCCAGCTTTTTAAGGTCCCCCTTCAGCATTTCGCCGCCTTCGATGGAGAGAATGCCGTGGGGCGTTTCAGGGGCCGTTTCCGGCAAATTTCCGGTATAAACGGGCACGCCCAGTTTGTCAATGGCGCCCAGCATGGCCAGACCGTCTTCGTAGGGCGTGCCGGCGGGACCCTTTCCTCCGGCGAACATGGCGAAGGTCTGCAGCCCCACGCCGCCCTGTGCAAGGCGCTGAGCAGTAACGGCGCAGCTTTCCGGCGCGGCGCGATCCACGCCGATGGAACGCAGGGTATCGCAATGGGCATCGGTAATGAACATTTGTAAATCCACCTCCATTTACGGATGATTATACACCTGTTTTCCCAGAGAGGCAACCTCAGGTTAAATCTTATGATTTTTGTCGGAATTCGTTGACGAATGGAAGAATCGTGGTATAATAATCAATGTAAACCGACTAAAACCATCGGAATTGAGGGG
Source organism: uncultured Eubacteriales bacterium (assembly GCA_902767315.1). Taxonomy (GTDB): domain Bacteria; phylum Bacillota; class Clostridia; order Christensenellales; family Aristaeellaceae; genus RUG11247. Next base: position 3,490 of record CACXHB010000008.1, on the reverse strand, counting down.
GATGTGGATGAAGCTTTCCACCCGGGGACGGTACGGAATTCACGCCATGTACGAACTGGCGCTGAATTACGGGGGCGCTCCCGTGAGCATTAAGACCATCGCCGAAAAGCAGGATGTTCCGGAGGCGTATCTGGAGCAGCTGATTGCGGTTTTGCGCCGGAGCGGCCTGGTAACGGGCACCCGGGGGGCCCAGGGGGGATATACCCTGGCCCAGCCGCCGGAAAAGATCACCGTGGGGGACGTGCTGCGTTCTCTGGAAGGCGGGCTGAAGCTGGTGGACTGCCTGATGGAAGAGGACGTCTGCGGCAAATCCTGCGCCTGCCCCACGCGGATCGTCTGGAAAAGAATCAGCGACGGCCTGAACCAGATTGTGGATTCCATCACCCTCAAGGATATGATCGACGAATACGAGCGCTTCGCGGCGCAGGGAGAAGGAGAACATGAAACGAATCTACATGGATAACGCAGCCACCACCCGGGTGACTCAGCCCGTGCTGGAGGCCATGATGCCTTATTTTTCCGAAGTATACGGCAATCCCTCTTCGATCCACGCCTTCGGCCGGGAGGCCCGCAAGGCCATTGAAGCGGCCCGCAATCAGGTGGCCGCGGCGCTGGGCGCCAATCCCGGGGAGATTTATTTCACCGGCTGCGGCACGGAATCCGACAACTGGGCCCTGCGGGGCACGGCCTACGCCCGGAAAAACAAGGGCAAGCACATCATCACCAGCGCCATTGAGCATCACGCCATTCTGCACACCTGTCAGCAGCTGGAGCGGGAAGGCTTTGAGGTGACCTATCTGCCGGTGGACGAAATGGGCCTGGTGCATCCGGAGAAATTGGAAAAAGCCATTCGCCCGGACACCATTCTGGTTTCCATCATGACCGCCAACAACGAAATCGGCACCATTCAGCCCATCGAGGAGCTGGCCAAAATCACCAAGGCCCACGGTGTGCTGTTCCATACCGACGCTGTGCAGGCCATCGGTTCCGTGAAGTTCGACGTGCATGCCATGAATATCGACATGCTGTCCCTTTCCGGCCATAAGTTCCATTCCCCCAAGGGCGTGGGTGCGCTGTATATCCGCAGCGGCGTGCGCATCGAACGGCTGATTCAGGGCGGCGCTCAGGAGCGCACCCAGCGGGCCGGCACCGAGAACATGGCTTCCATCGTGGGCATGGGCAAGGCCATCGAGCTGGCCGCCGCCAACATCGACGCGCATAACGCCTACCTCACAGGCCTGCGGGACCATCTGATTCACCGAATCCTCACGGAAATTCCCTACACCCGGCTGAACGGTCACGCCGAAAAGCGGCTGCCGGGCAATGTGAACATTTCCTTCCGTTATATCGAGGGCGAATCCCTGCTGCTTTCCCTGGACATCAAGGGCGTGGCGGCTTCCTCCGGCTCGGCCTGCACTTCGGGTTCTCTGGATCCCTCCCATGTGCTGCTGGCCATCGGCCTGCCCCATGAAATCGCCCATGGTTCCCTGCGGCTTTCCCTCAGCGAGGAAAACACCATGGAAGAATGCGATTACGTAGTGGACAGCCTGAAGGAAATCGTCAAGCGCCTTCGGGATATGTCTCCGCTGTATGAAGAGGCCGTCAAGTCCGGCGAGATTCCGGGCTGAGGCACGGGAAACGATCATCGAAAAGGGTTTTTGAAAAGGAGAAAAAGCATATGATGTATACCGAACAGGTGATGGATCATTTCATGAATCCCCGGAATGTGGGCGAAATCGAAGACGCCAGCGGCGTGGGCACCGTAGGCAACGCCAAGTGCGGCGATATTATGAAAATCTTCATTAAGGTGAAGGACAACGTGATTACCGACGTGAAGTTCAAAACCTTCGGCTGCGGCGCGGCCATCGCCACCTCCAGCAAGGCTACGGAAATGGTGAAGGGCAAGACCATCGAAGAGGCCCTGCAGATCACCAACAAGCAGGTGGCCGATTCCCTGGGCGGACTTCCCCCGGTGAAGATTCACTGTTCCCTGCTGGCGGAAGAGGCGCTGCACGCCGCCATTCAGGATTACAAGGAAAAGCTGGCCCGGGGCGAAAATCCCGAGCAGGAAGACGACAAATAAATCCGCGCAGAGGGGCGGGGGAGCACAGACGCTCCTCCGCCTTTTCGCATCCCCGGGAAAAGGGGTTCGCCTTTCAGGCGATTGACTTGCGGGCGGGATTGTGCTATGCTCATTTTTGAAAAAACAGTAAACGGGAGGAACCATGATCCACGGAAATATCGAAGGCATTCGAGAAAGCACGCTTCAGGAAATGGAGCGTTTATACGACGCGCAGTTCGCCCGGGACGAATTTCTGCCGGACCGGCTGCTGAACCTGCTGGTACGGTTTACGGAAACCATCAACCGGGAGATGCTGGTGTATCTCAGCCGGGAGGGGGAAGTGCTGGAAATCGCCATCGGCTCCATTTCCAGTATCGCCCTGCCGGAAATGCATCTTTATCGCAATACGGACCGGCTTTCCGGCTTCCGCTGCATTCATACCCATCCCGGCGGAAATCCCCGGCTTTCGGACGTGGATCTGCAGGCGCTGCGGCTTCTGCGGTTTGATTCCATGTGCTCGGTGGGCGTGGCCGAGGGTCGCGCCACGGGCATCTGCGCCGCGTTTCTGGGCCAGGTGGAATATGAGAAGCTGTCCATTGAGATTCTCGGCCCCGTCAAGCCCGGGCGCATTCCCCAGCAGCTCTGGATGCGGGAGATTGATCTGGCGGAAGAGCGGGTGCAAAAGGCCATTGCCCAGGGCGGTCTGGTGGAAGACACCGAAAAGGTGCTGCTGATTTCCATCGATTCGGAGCAGTCCATGGACGAGCTGGCGGCGCTGGCGGAAACCGCCGGGGCGGTGGTGGTTTCCCGGGTACTGCAAAATCGGGTGAAGCCCGACCCGGGCATGTATATCGGCACCGGCAAGGCGGAAGAACTGCAGCTGCTGTGTCAGGCCCAGGAAATCGACCTGGCCATCGTGGACGACGAACTCACCGGCGCACAGCAGAAGAATCTGGAAAACGCCCTGGGGGTGCGGGTCATCGACCGAACGGCGCTGATTCTGGATATTTTCGCTCAAAGGGCCCAGAGCGCTGAGGGCAAATTGCAGGTGGAACTGGCACAATTGAAATACCGACTGCCCCGGCTGACAGGCCTGGGAACCAGCCTTTCCCGGCTGGGCGGCGGCATCGGCACCCGCGGCCCCGGCGAAACGCAGCTGGAAGTGGACCGCAGGCGCATCCGCAAACGCATCGACGACATGCAGCAGGAGCTGAATGGCATCAAGCGCCAGCGGGATATGCGCCGGGCCCGCCGGGGCAAGCAGGAGCAGGTGGTGGTGGCCCTGGTGGGATACACCAACGCCGGAAAGTCCACCCTGCTCAACGCCCTTTCCGGGGCGGGTGTGCTGGTGGAGGACAAACTGTTCGCCACCCTGGATCCGGTGATGCGGCAGATTGAGCTGCCGGAAAACCGCCGATGCATGCTTGT
>CACXHB010000007.1 GCA_902767315.1 uncultured Eubacteriales bacterium | reverse complement strand
GGATCCGGCGTTGTGACCAAGATCCTGGAGGCCTAATTTCATAGACCACCAAACAGCCGCCCGGCCGAAGGCCGGGCGGCTGTTGCGCCGCAAAAGGGCATGTGGCCTGCGGGCCACATGCCCTTTTGCGGCGCGGGGCGGCGGTTCCCATGGCGCGGCTTCGCCGCGCCATGGGAACCGCCGCCAGGGAACCTGCGGGGGGCCGGCCGAAGGTCGGCCCCCCGATGCGGGCGATTTGGGCGCATGTGCGAAGCACATGCGCCCAAATCGCCCGCGGGGAGGGCCCAAATGGGGGGCGCGGCTATGCCGCGCCCCCCATTTGGGCCCTCCCATATTTATTTACAGATGGTGCAGGCGGCACAACCGCCTTTGCCGGTTTCCCGAAGGGATTCCGGGAGAGAACGCCCCACCCGGCCCATGGTATCGATGACCTCGTCGGGAATCAGGGGCAAACGGGCGTCTGCCAGCGCCAGATCGGCGGAAGTAAACGCCGCGGCCACACCGATGACGTTGCGATAAACGCAGGGAATTTCCACCAGGCCCTGCACCGGGTCGCATACCAGCCCCAGCAGATTCATCAGCGCAAAGGCCGTCGCCCTGGCGCAGGCTTCGGGGGAAGCCCCCTTCAACTGCACCAGCGCCGCGGCGGCCATGGCGGCGGCGGAACCGCATTCCGCCTGACAGCCCCCCTCCGCGCCGGAAATGCTGGCCCGATGGGCGATGACCGCCCCCACGCCGGCGGCGCAGAATAGCGCGTCCACCAGCTGGTCGTCTGAATAGCCGAATTTTTCCGCGGCGGAGAGCAGCGTTCCCGGGAGAATGCCGCAGGCGCCGGCGGTGGGCGCGGCCACAATGCGGCCCATGGCGGCGTTGAATTCCGCCACGGCCAGGGCCCGGGCCGCCGCCCGGGTCAGATCGGTTCCGCCCACCGACGCGCCGGATTCCGCCACGGCCATCAGCCGGGCGGCCTGTCCGCCGGTGAGTCCGGAAACGCTGTGGGTGTGGGGATCCATGCCGCTTTCCACGGACTGCCGCATGACCTCCAGCGCCTGGCGCATTTTTTCCCGCATCTGGATGGGATCGTCCCGATCCTGCTCCACCTGTAGGGCCATGGCCGCAGCGCCCAGGGTGCCGCCCATCTGATTTGCCCGATCCACCAATTCCTGCAGCGATCTGATCTTCATAAAAACGAACTCCTGCCGACGATTATGCCAGGGGATTGCCCTCGCTGTCGAACAACGGCAGGGGAGCAAGATAGGTAATGTCCTTGCGGCCAATGGCGTCGCCTTCCGCCAGAATGGCCATGCGGCCCACGATTTCGCCGCCGGACTGTTCCACCAGCTGCTCCAGGGCGTGGAGGGATTCGCCGGTAGAGATCACGTCGTCCACGATGAGCACGCGCTTGCCCTTCATGTATTCCGCGTCCGCGCCGTCCACATACAGGGTCTGAGGATTGGCGGTGGTGATGGAGGTCACGTCCACCCGGCGCACGTCCTTCATGTAAAGCTTCACGGACTTCCGGGCCAGCACGTAGCGCTTTTCGCCCGTCTGCCGGGCCATTTCGTGAATGAGGGGAATGCCCTTGGATTCGGCGGTAATCAGCACGTCATGGGCAGGGGCCTTGGCGGCCAGGTGCCGGGCGCAGGCGCAGGTAAGCTCCGTATCGCCAAAGATGACGAAGGCGCCGATTTTCAGCTTGTCGCTGATGGGGCACAGGGGCAGATCCCGTTCCAACCCCGCAACCTGAATGCGATAAGTATCCTTGGACATAAAAAAACACCTCTGTATTTTTGTTTGGAATGCCTGTTAATTCCATTGTAATACGGCAAAAGCCCTTTGTCAATCATAAGCACCGGCGGGCAGGGGCCTACCGGTGCAAAAAAGTTACTTATTAAACAGCCCGCGCAGCCGGGGCATCCGGGTGACCCTTCCCGCGTGGGTGCGGGCCTGGGCCAGGGAAAACGCCCGGGCGTATTCCGGGGAATCCGGCTTCTGGTGGGCCGCCACGGAAAGATAGATCAGCGCCTTTTTGTAATCCGCCAGCTTCATCAGAATTTCCCCGAAGAGATAATTCCATTCGGCGCACCGGGTGGGCATGCCCATGAGCAACTCCCGGGCGGTGGAAAGCCGGCCGTCGGCGATGAGGGCCTTTACCCGGGTGAGCTTGTCGGCGTCCGCGTCCTCCCGGCTGCGGGCGGCCCGCAGCAGATCCCGATAAGCGGAATTGATCTGCGCCATTTTCTCGCCGGCCCAATCCCGTTCCGGGCCGGGAGCAAAACGATCCGGATGCCAGCGCCGGGCCAGCGCCCGATACGCACTGCGGATTTCCGAGACGGAGGCTTCCTGGGAAACGCCCAAAAGCTCCTGAGGCGTCTGCATGCCGCATCGCTTCCTTTCTTCCTCGTGCGGATAGAATACTACAAATTATATCCCTTTTTAGTAAAGAATACAAGCGCGGTCCGGAGCTGTGTGGGGCGTAAGTGTTGCAATTTTATTACGAAAGTTACGATTCTGCGAATTCCCGATTTTGGGCCCTTTTGGGCGTTTACAGCTTGCCCAAAATACGCTAAAATATACCATGCTATGGTCGAAAACTGTCGATTAGGGGGTGCCAAAATGGCGAGACGCCAAAAACCGAAAACCGGAAAATGGCTGCTGTTGTGCTTCCCCTATGGACTGTATCTCATGTGGCGCAGAAATTGCCGGTGGCATCCGGCGCTGAAGGGGCTGATCACGGCAGGGTTTGCGGCGCTGGCCATTGGGATTTTGGCGATGCCCTCTCCGGGACAGACCACTTCCACCAGCGTCAAGATGGTGAAGGCGGAAAATAAGGTGCAGGTCTTCGGCCCGGAAATGCCCGCGGGATACGACGCGTCGGCTTATCTGGTGCCCGAAGGCGGCGAAAACCTCATTGCGCCGGAAGAGGAAGAGACCGCCACGTATGTCTATTGCTCGGCCAGCAAGGGCAGCACCTATTATCACACCAGCAAGTGCAAATACGCCTATGCCTCCGCCCCCCGGGTGACGTTGTACGAAGCGTACCTTTTGGGATATACCACTCCCTGCGGCATCTGTAACCCGCCGCTCTATAACCCGGCCACCGGGCAGGAGGAACCCAATCCCAACGCCGTGGGCGCGGCGCAATAGAAACAAATCGATCATACGTATTCTGACAGCCAGAGGGGCGGGGCGAAAAGCCTCGCCCTTTCTTTACAACGGGCGGAAAACGGCCTATACTATCTTTATGAGGTGATTGCATGTTTATTGCCGATCATTGGCAGGATTATGAAGTGCTGGATACCGGCGACGGCGAAAAGCTGGAGCGCTGGAAAAATATCGTGCTGCGCAGGCCCGATCCTCAGGCCATATGGCCCAAACAGGAGCCAGCCCTCTGGGAAAAGGCGGACGCCTGGTATCACCGGTCCAGCCGGGGCGGCGGAGAATGGGAATTCCGCAAAAAGATGCCGGAAAAATGGACGGTGGAATACCGGGGGCTGAAGTTTTACGTGCGGCCCACGGGATTTAAGCATACCGGCCTTTTCCCGGAACAGGCGGTCAACTGGGATTGGATGAGCGAATTGATTCGCAATTCCGGGCGCAAGGCGCGGGTGCTGAATCTTTTTGGATATACCGGCGGCGCCACGGTGGCCTGCGCCCGGGCAGGGGCCCACGTGACCCACGTGGACGCGGCCAAGGGCATGGTGCTGTGGGCGGGGGAAAACCGCGCCCTTTCCGGCGTGGACGAAACCTCCACCCGCTGGATCATCGAGGACGCGGGGAAATTCGTGGCCCGGGAAATCCGCCGGGGCAATACCTACGACGGCATTCTGATGGATCCCCCCTCCTACGGCCGCGGCCCCGGGGGCGAGGTGTGGAAGCTGGAAAACGAGCTGTATCCCCTGGTGGAATCCTGCGCGAAGCTATTGAGCGAAAAGGCGCTTTTTATGCTGATTAACAGCTACACCACGGGCCTGCAGCCGGCGGTTTTGAACAATATGCTCACCATGACGGTGAAAAAGCACCGGGGCGGCAGCGTCGCGGCGGACGAAATCGTGCTGCCGGTCACCGCCGGGGGCGTGCTGCCCTGCGGCGCGTCCGGCCGCTGGCAGGGGGAACCGGTATGATCCTGCTCACCGTCAATCACGTATCCAAGGCCTTTGTCACCCGTTCGGTGCTGGAAGACGCCAGCCTGGTGCTGCAAACCGGCCAGCGCATGGGCGTGGTGGGGGTCAACGGCTCGGGAAAGTCCACCCTCTTTCGCATGATCGCCGGAGAACTGGAGCCGGACGCGGGCTCCATTACCCTCCTCAAGGGCGCGCGGGTGGGCATGCTCACCCAGCAGGCGGACATTACCTCGGAGTACACCGTGCAGGAGGAACTGGAGCGGGTGTTCGAACCCGTGCGGCGCATGGAAGCCCGCCTGCGGGAAATGGAAGAGCAGATGGCGGCGCTGCATCACGACGCGGAGGCCTTCGCCCAGCTTTCCCGGGATTATTCCCGGCTGATGGACCGGTTCGAGGACGCGGGAGGCTACGAATGGCCCAGCCGCATTCAGGGCGTGCTGGCGGGCCTGGGCTTTGCCGACGATAAGCGCAGCCAGAAGGCGGCGCTGCTTTCCGGCGGCGAAAAAACCCGGCTGTGCCTGGCGCGGCTTCTGCTGACCCAGCCGGAGCTTCTGATGCTGGACGAGCCCACCAACCATCTGGATCTGGCCTCCACCCAGTGGCTGGAGGATACCCTGCGGAAATATCGGGGCAGCGTCATGGTCATCTCCCACGACCGGTATTTCATGAACAGCGTGTGCGATTGCATGGCCGAGGTGTGCATGCGGCGCATCGATCAATACGAGGGCAATTACGATCAGTTCGCCCAGAAGCGCCAGGCCAATCTGGAGCGGCGGCTGAAGGAATATAAAATGCAGCAGGCGGAAATCGCCCGGCAGCAGGCCATCATCGCCCGCTATCGCATGTATAACACCGAACGCTCCATCCGGGCCGCGGAAAGCCGGGAAAAGCAGCTGGACAAAATCGAACGGGTGGAAAAGCCCGTCAGCGAACAGAAGGTGCGCTTTTCCTTCGGCGCCCGGCGGCGCAGCGGCGACGACGTATTGATGGTGAAAAACCTGGAAAAGAGCTTCGGCAGCCGGACGCTGTTTTCCGGGCTGAACCTGCACCTGCGCGCCGGCGACCGGGTGGCGGTGATCGGCCAAAACGGCGTGGGCAAGTCCACCCTGCTGAACCTGATCTGCGGCCTGCAAAAGCCGGACAGCGGACAGATTCTCTTCGGCTCCAATGTGGACGTGGGCTATTATGACCAGCAGCAGTCCTCCCTGCACCCGGAAAAGGACATCATGAGCGAGGTGTGGGACGATTTTCCCTGGATGGAGCCCGGCGACGTGCGTGCGGTGCTGGCGCTGTTCCTGTTCACCGGCGAGGAGGTTTTCAAGCGCATTTCCACCCTTTCCGGCGGCGAGCGGGGCCGGGTGGCCCTGGCCAAACTGATGCTGAAAAAGGATAATCTCCTGCTTTTGGACGAGCCCACCAACCATCTGGACATGGATTCCCGGGAGGTTTTGGAGGACGCGCTGAACGATTACGAGGGCACCCTGCTTACCGTGTCCCACGACCGATATTTCATCAACCGGGTGGCCAACCGGGTGCTGGAAATGACCCCTCAGGGCGCGAAGGATTATCTGGGCAATTACGATGATTATCTGGAGAAAAAGCGACAGGAGGAAATGGGCCTTCTGGAAGAGGCGGCCCCCGGCATGACCCGCACCCAGATGGACAAGGAAAAGCGCAAACAGCGGCTGAAAAACGAAAATAAAAAGCAGCTGCTCCAGCGGCTGAAGGATACCGAGGCCGCCATTCCCGCCGCCGAGGAGGCCATCGCCCGCCTGGAGGCGCAGATGGGCGACCCGGAAATCTACAAAGACGGCCAGAAGGCCGCCCAGGTGGCCCGGGAACACGAACAGATGCAGCAGAAGCTGGACGCGCTGTATGAAGAATGGGAGGAGCTGACCAATGCAGCAGAAAGTTTCGAATCCTAAATTGAAATCCTGGCAGGGCATGCTGCTGATTGTGGGCATCGTGGTGCTTCTGATGGTGTTTCAGTTCGTGGCGGCCTTCGCGGCGCTGATGATCGGCGGCGCCAATTCCTATACCATCGCCTCCTTCGCCTTCTGGATCTTCGGCGGCGTGGTGGCGCTGCAGCTGCTGCGGGCCTTTATTATGGAATATCTCTATACCATCGAAAGCCTGCAATTCCAGATTTTCCGCGTCTACGGCCGGTTCAAGCCCCGGCTGGCGGTAACGGTGATTACCCGCGGCATTCTGGCCTTCGGTACCCCCGAGGAAATTCAGGGCAAATTCCCGGAAACCCATCCCCGCGTATATACCCGTTCCCGGTGCCAGCTGCCGGTGAAGGCCCTGGCCTACGAAAGCGACGGCAAAATCTGCGTGGTGCATATTCAGCCGGACGAGGCCTTTTCCGCAAAATTGGAGGCCTGCGCCCTGGAAAATCGGAAAAAGAAATAATCGGGAGGCCTTGCGCCATGGATTTGTTTGACATCATCGGGCCGGTGATGATCGGCCCCAGCAGCTCCCACACCGCCGGCGCGGCCCGCATCGGCCTGGTGGCCCGGCGACTTTTGGGCCAGGAACCGGTGCGGTGCGAAATCCGGCTCCACGGCTCCTTCGCGGAAACCTATCGGGGCCATGGCACGGATCGGGCCCTCACCGCCGGCCTTTTGGGCATGCAGGTGGACGACCCCCGGCTGCGGGACAGTCTGAAAATCGCCCGGGAGCAGGGGCTGGAGGTCACCTTCCAAAAGGTGGAAATTCCCGACGCTCATCCCAATACGGCGGTGCTTTCCCTCACCGGCCGGGAGGGCGGTAAATTGGAAATGCGGGCCAGTTCCGTGGGCGGCGGCAATATCCGCATCGACGGCATCGACGAAATGGCGGTGTCCTTCCAGGCCGGCAGCGGCAATATTCTGGTGGTGCGCCACCGGGATCAGCCCGGCGTCATCGCCCGGGTGTCTACGGCCATCGCCCAGTCCCGTGTGAATATCGCCACCATGCAGGTGTTCCGTTCCTGCGAAGGCGGACAGGCGCTGATGGTCATCGAAATCGACGCCCCCGCCGACGAGGCGCTGCTGGAGGCCCTGCGCCGGTGCCAGCATGTGGAAAACGTGGTCAGCCT
>CACXHB010000006.1 GCA_902767315.1 uncultured Eubacteriales bacterium | reverse complement strand
TTATTTGGTTTCCTGCTTTTCCGCCAGGCGAATCTGCCGCCGGTTGCGCACCTCGTCGCTCATGGGCTGAATGTCGCCGGTTTTCATCAGGCTCATCTTGGTGAGCATGGGGCCCACCAGTTCGTAAATCAGCACGGCGAAGAGGGTGATGTTGCGAATCAGCGCGCCCTCCGGCCCCAGTTCCGCGGCGGTGACGCACATGCCCAGGGCCACGCCCGCCTGAGGCAGCAGGGTGATGCCCAGATATTTGCAGATCAGGGGATCCACATGCATCATCTTGGAACTGGCAAATGCGCCGAAGTATTTGCCCAGGGAACGGGAGAGAATGTAAATCACGCCCACGATAACCACCAGCAGATCGCTGAATACGCCCAGCTCCAGCTCCGCGCCGCTGATGACGAAAAACAGCGCCAGCAGGGGATTGGCCCACCGGTCGGATTTCTCCATGATGTCCTCGGAAAGGGGGCAGATGTTGCAGAAGATGGTGCCCAGCATCATGCACACCAGCAGGGAGGAAAAGCCGATGGTGACGGGGCCCAGGTGGAATTCCTGCTTAGCCAGGGCCACGGTAAGGAACACAAAGGCGATGGTCATGTTCAGGCGGTTGGTGTTGGAATTGAACAGCTTTTCCAACTGAGTCAGCACCCAGCCGGAAATCGCGCCCAGGGCCAGGGAGCAGACGATTTCCACCAGGGGATTGACCAGGATGGAAACCATATCCACCGTGCCGGAGGAGAGGGCCTTGGCCACGCCGAAGGAGACGGCGAACACCACCAGACCCACCGCGTCGTCCAGGGCCACAATGGGCAAAAGCAGGTCTACCAGCTTGCCCTTGGCCTTGTACTGGCGTACCACCATCAGCGTGGCGGCGGGGGCGGTGGCGGTGCCGATGGCGCCCAGGGTGATGGCCTGCGCCGGCGTGAGCTTATCCGGGAACAGGGCGCAGAAGATCAGCAGCGCGATGTCGATGAGCACCGCCGCCACCAGCGCCTGGAAAATGCCGATGACCGTGGCCGCCCGGCCGGTTTGCTTCAGGGCGGACAGCCGGAATTCGGAGCCGATGGAGAAGGCGATGAAGCCCAGCGCCACGTCGGACACCAGGGAAAGCTTTTCCACATTTGCAAAGCTGGTGAACCCCAGGCCGTCTACGCCCAGAAGACCCAGACAGTACGGGCCCACCAGTACGCCGGCGATCAGATAGCTGGTGACCGAGGGCAGGCGCAGGGGTTTGAAAACCCGGGTCATCATCAGACCCGCCAAAATGGCAACGGACAGGGAAAGAAGCGTGTTCATGCGGATTACCTGCGATTCTTTTCATAAAATGCGCCGAAAAGCGTCCTTTCGGCAGGTGTATAGTATAGTAACTTCTGCCCGGCCTTACAAGGCCAATGCTGTAAATTCCGGATAATCAAATTACGCTTGCGCACTATGTGGAAATGATGTATATTATTGAAAAAAGACGCGGGAGGCGCATACCATGCAAAAGGCCGTCGTGGCCGCCGGATATGCCGACGTGGATATTATCAAAACCCTGGAAACCTTTCCCGCCCGCCACGGGCTGGTAAACGTGCAGAAGATCACCCGGGCCCTGGGGGGCGCGGCCTGCAATTGCGCCCTGGATCTGGCCCGGCTTTCCCCGGAAACCCGGGTTCGCCCCCTGGCCGCCCTGGGCCGGGACGAATATGGGGCCTATATGGAAGACTGCTTCCGCCAGCAGCCCAATATCGATCTTTCTCTGCTGATTTACGGCGGCGAAACCGCCTTTACCGACGTGCTGGACGAGGCCGACACCCGGGTGCGCACCTTCCTGGCCTATCGCGGGGCGAATAAGACCTTCGACGTGGACAGCGTGCAGGTGGAAAATCTGGACTGCGATCTGTTCCATGTGGGCTATATCTGCCTGATGGACGCGCTGGACAGCTTCGACGAAACCTACGGCACCCGCATGGCCCGGCTTTTGCACAAGGTGCGCCGGGCGGGCATCCTTACCAGCGTGGACGCCGTTACGGACAGCACCGGCCGGCATAAAAAGCTCATGCCCCCGGCCATGAAATACGCGGATATTTTCTGCGTCAACGAACACGAGGCCGGCGCGGCCTTCGATACCCCCCTGCGCCGGGAAGACGGCCGGCTGGACATGGACGCCATGGAAAAGACCCTGCGCCGGTTCCGGGAATGCGGCGTGGCCAAGTGGGCGGTAATTCACGCTCCGGAATGCGTCCTGGGCCTGGACGAAAACGACCAGATTCAGTGCCGGCAGGGGGCGGCGCTGCCTGAGGGCTTTGTGCAGGGTACTGTGGGGGCGGGGGACGCCTTCGTCAGCGGGCTGCTGCTGGGAGCCCGGGGAGGAAGCGCCCTTGCTGACGCCATGGAGGACGGCATTGCCGCGGCGGTGAGTTCCCTTTCCCGGCCCGGGGCCTCCGAAGGCGTGCTGCCCCTGCCCCAGGCCCGGGCGCTTTTGCAGAAAATCCGCCGGGGCGAATACGAAAAATAAGGAGACGCGGCAAATTGGCACTTTTGGAATTGCAAAATCTGCAGAAGCACTTTGGAAAAACCCAGGTGCTGCGCGATCTTTCTTTGCAGGTGGAGGAAGGGCAGTTCGTCACGCTGCTGGGCCCTTCCGGCTGCGGAAAGACCACCACGCTGCGCATTGTGGCGGGGCTGACGGACCCGGACGGCGGGGACGTGCTGCTGGAGGGCAGAAGCATGCTGCGGCTGCCTCCGGAAAAGCGGGAACTGAACACGGTTTTTCAAAATTATGCCCTTTTTCCCCACATGAACGTGGAAAAAAACGTGGCCTACGCCCTGCGGCTGATGGGCATGTCCGCCCGGCAGCGGGCGGCCCGGGTGGCGGAAATGCTGAAGCTGGTGCAGATGGAGGGCTATGAAAAGCGTATGCCGGACAAGCTCTCCGGTGGACAGCGTCAGCGCATCGCCATTGCCCGGGCGGTGGCCCCCGGACGGAAACTGCTTTTGCTGGACGAGCCCCTGGGCGCGCTGGATCTGAAACTGCGCCGGCAGATGCAGGAGGAAATCAAGGGCCTGCAGAAGGAGCTGGGCATCGCCTTTCTGTATATTACCCACGATCAGGAGGAGGCCCTGAACATGTCCGACCGCATCGGCATTCTCCACGAGGGCCGTCTGGAGCAGCTGGGCACGCCGGAGGAAATCTACGAGCGCCCCACCAGCCGGTTTGCGGCGGAATTCATCGGCCAGTCCACCCTGTTGCCCTGCCGGGTGCTTGCCGTGGGGACGGAGGGAATGACGCTGGAATTTGCCGGGCAGAAGCTGCCCGCCCGGGCCACGGCGGGCTTCCGGGCCGGAGACGAGGCCCTGGTGTGCCTGCGCAACGAACGGGTGGCTTGCCTTTCCCCGGAGGCGGCGGCCGAAGCTTCCCTGCCCGGAACGCTGGTTTCCCGGCATTACGCCGGCGGCAGCGTGCGCTATGTCATTGAACTGGACGCGGGGCCCCGGGTGGTGTGCGTGGCTCCTTCCGCCGGAGACGCGGCCTTCCGGCCGGGCCAGCGGGTGCGGGCCGGTTGGAATCCCCGGGAAACGGCGGTGGTGCGATGAAGGGGAACCGGCGGGGGGCGCTGCTGGGCCTGCCCATGACGCTGTGGACGGCGGTGTTTGTGGGCATTGTGCTGTTGTATCTTCTGGCCCTGAGCTTTTTTACCCCCACGGGGGAGGGCTACGGCGTGCAGCCGGGGTTCACCCTGGAAAACTATCGGCGGCTGCTTTCCCCGGCGTATTTGCAGGTATTGGGCAAAAGTCTGCTGCTGGCCTTTTACACCACGCTGATCTGCCTGGGGCTGGGCTATCCTTTCGGCTATTGCATGGCCCGGGCCGGGCGAAGATGGCGGGGAATATTAATGCTTCTGGTAATCGTGCCTTTCTGGACCAACGCCCTGGTGCGCATTTACGGATGGAAGATTCTGCTGATGGGCAACGGGCCGGTGAACGATCTTCTGATGGCGCTGCATTTGACGGATAAGCCCCTGAAGCTTCTGAATACCTACGGGGCGGTGCTGCTGGGCATGGTGTACGCGCTGATTCCCTTTATGATTCTGCCGGTGTATTCTTCGGTGGAAAAGATGGACTGGTCGCTGGTGGCCGCCGCCCGGGATATGGGCGCGGGGCCCATGCGGGCCTTTGTCACGGTGACGCTGCCCCTTACGGCCCCCGGGGCCATGGCTGGGGTGGTGCTGACCTTCGTGCCGGCCATCGGGCTGTTTTTCATCAGCGACCTGTTGGGGGGCGCTACGGATATGTACGTGGGCAATCTGGTGCGGGATCAGATGCTCAAGGCCAAGGATCTGCCCTTTGCCGCGGCGGTTTCGGTGGTGCTTCTGATTCTGACGCTGCTGATATTGCGGCTGTACCGGCGCTTCGGCGGCGATTCCGGAGACATGACCCTGTTCTGAGGAGGTGGAACGGATGCGAAGAAAACGCGTGGGCTCCGCGCTGTTTCTGGCGGTGATGCTGGTTATGCTGTATCTGCCGGTGGCGGTGGTGGTGCTGTATTCCTTTAACGCCAATACCAGCCGGTTCACCTTCGCCTTTACCGGATTTTCCACCCAATATTATCAGGGACTGCTTCACGACACGAAGGGGCTGGTTTCCGCGCTGATGACCAGCCTGGAACTGGCGGCGTACAGCTGCGGCCTCTCTCTGGTGATCGGCACCCTGGGGGCCCTGGGCCTGGCGGGGGCGCAGATGCGGGGCAAAGGCGCGGTGGAGACGTTATCCCTTCTGCCGGTGATGATTCCGGAAATCATACTGGGCTTTGCGCTGATGGCGGTGTTCACCTTCGCGGGCGTGAAAAACGACATGGTGAAGCTGGTCATCGCCCATGTGACCTTCTGCGTGCCCTATATCTATCTGGTGGTAAAGGCCCGGCTGACGGGCATGGACCCTTCCCTGAACGAAGCCGCCCGGGATCTGGGCGCTGGGCCGGTGCGGGCGTTTTTCTCGGTGACACTGCCGCTGATTCTGCCGGGGGTGCTTTCCGGCACGCTGCTGGCTTTCGCCATGAGTCTGGACGATTTCGTCATCAGCTTTTTCGTCTCCGACACCACGGTGACGCTGCCTTTGAAGATTTATTCTTCCGTGAAAACCGGCGTAAGCCTGCAGGTGAACGCCCTGTGCAGCGTCATGCTGGCTACGGTGGCCATCGCCGTGGCCCTGAGCAAGCTTCTTTCCCGGAAAAAGGAACCGGGAGAAATGAAGAATGAAGAATGAAGAATGAAAAAAATGAAGGAGGTTCCCCGATTCATGAAACGATTTCTGGTTGTTCTGTTGACCCTCGCCCTGTGCATGGGCTGCTGCGGCGCCTTTGCGGAAGAGGAAAAGGTGCTGCGCATCTATTCCTGGGAAGATTATGTGGACGCGGATACCATCGCGGGCTTCTCGGAGGAATACGGCATCGAGGTGGAATTTATCACCTTTGCCTCCAATGAGGAAATGCTTTTGAAGCTGGAGCAGGGCGGCGGCGAGAATTACGACATCATCGTGGCCAGCGATTACGTCATCTCCAGCGCCCGCAAACAGAACCTGCTGATGCCCCTGGACAAGGACAAGCTGACCAATTTCGGCAACCTGAACCCCAATTATCTCAACCAGTATTTCGACCCGGACAACGTGTATTCCATTCCCTACACCGTGGGTTCGCCCATGATCGTGTACGACCCCGACCGGGTGGAGGGAGAAATCCGCTATTTCGCGGATCTGTGGGATCCTCAGTTTGCCGACAGCCTGTGCCTGTTGGACGACGCGCGGGTGATGATCGGCGAAACCCTGAAGATGCTGGGCTATTCCTATAACACCACCGACGACGCGCAGCTGCAGGAGGCCTCCGATAAGCTCATGGAGCTGAAGCCCAACGTACGCGCCCTGGATTACGACACGGCGTATCAGTACCTGCTCTCCGGAGAAGTTTCCGCGGCGTATCTGTTCACCAATTTCGCCGTTATCTGCCAGATGGAGAACCCCAATCTGGTGGCGGTCTATCCCGAGGAGGGCGTGGGCTTCGGCGTGGATTCCCTGGTGATTCCCACCGGCGCGCAGCATCCGGACAATGCTCACCTGTTCCTGGATTACGTGATGCGTCCGGAAGTGGCCGCGCATATCGCCGAATACCAGCTGTATATCAATCCCAACCAGGCCGCCGAGGCCTATATCGACCCGGCCCTGAAGGATTACGCCGCCTTCAATATTCCGGAAGACAAGATCGCCACGGCCGAATACGTGCAGGACGTGGGGGAATATGAGAGCAAATTCCAGGAAATCTGGATGAACTTCAAGCTGAAGTAAGATCGTCTTCCGCGCAAAACAAATCGTCCGCGACAGCCGAAACGGCAAATCGCGGACGATTCTTTTTGGGATATGCTTTTATTGCAGCTCGGCCAAGTACGGCTTCATGGCGTCGGCCCAGCGCACCTGATCGGCGTTCAATTTGGAATACGCGCCGATTTTTCGCAGCACCCGGGCGGCCTCGTCCCCGGTGAGAGGCGTGGGCTGATAGTTGTTGGTGCTGGCGGAGGAGGAGATGCTGCAGGGAATCACGCAGATGCCTCCGTCGGATACGCTGCCGTTACCCACCAGGAAGGTCTGCTGAAAGAGCATGCAGTCCTTGTCCTTGGGGTTGGAATTGCCGCCGAAGCAGAAATTCCCCAAGCTGTAGACGATGTATTTGCCCTTATATTGCTCGACGCCGCCCACCACGTGGGAGTGCGAACCCACCACCAGATCCGCACCCGCGTCGATCAGGGCGTGACCGTAGCTCGTCTGGCTGTCCGTGGCGGAATAGACCTTTTCCTCGCCCCAGTGAATCATCACCAGCACCAGGTCGCTTTCCGCCCGCGCGGTCTGCACCATTTCGGCCAGCTCCGCTTCGGTATAATCCCATTCGGTGACGCTGATACAGCTGATGGAAACGCCCTTCACTTCCGTGCGCCAGACGCTCTGATAGCCGCAATAGCCCACGCCCGCGTCTTCCAGCACCTGAGCGGTCTGCAACAGCCCCGCCTTGCGGAAATCCAGGGCGTGGTTGTTGGCCAGCCCCGCCACCTCCACCGAGGAACCCGCCAGAATCTGCACATAGGAAGGATCTCCCTTGAAATTGAAGATCCGTCCGCCCCGCTTTTCCTCTTCCGTGGTCAGCGGGCCTTCCAGGTTCACAAAGGTCAGATCGTCCCCTTCAAAGATGGAACGCACGTTTTGCAGAAAATAATCCGTGCCGTAGGTTTCGACGCAGCCGTCAAAGCGCTCGTGAGCGCTGGTGTTGTAATCGCCCCCCAGGGTCATGTCCCCGGCGGCGGTAATGGTGATGGAAGTCAGCTGCGCTTCCGCTTCCAGGGAGGGCATCTGCGCCTCCGGCTCGGGGGTGATTTCCGCCTGAGGCGGCTGGGTCGCTTCCGGGGTGGATTGCATTTCGGGCTCCTGAGTCGCTTCCGGCGTTGCTTCGCTCCATCCCTCCGGGGGGAAGGTGGGCAGCGCGGGATCCGGGGTGTCCGCAATTGCGCCGCCGGCGGCGGCATAACCCGGCGCGGCGATTTCTACGTTTCGATTGCCGGAGGACCAGGCCTTGTCGTTTCCGCCGGAACGATTGGCCAGCACGATGACCCCGATCAGCGCAAACACGCACAGCGTGGCAAATACCGCCGTGAGAAGATACAGTCGCTTCTCCCGTCTGCGGCGGCGAAGCGCGGCCCTGCGGCGGGCCGATTTTTGCATTTCTTTCTTCACGAAGAACTCCATTACATGAGATTTGATAAAAATTATACAGCACTGCGACGAAAATTGGTACAAATGCAGGAAATTGTTGGAAATGCATGAACGGCATGCAACATGTTGCAATGTTTTTGAAATAAACTTGTGCGGTTCTTCATGAATGTTAAGACAAAAAGAAGGCCGCCTGCAGGAGCGCAGACGGCCTTTGAAGGCACATTGAACGGGAATCAGTCTCGCACGGTGGCCCTCGGGAAGAATTCCTTCACCACGCTGTATTCCTCTTCCTTCGCGTCCCGGAGGGGATGGCCCTCGGGAATGTACAGGGAACCGTTGCGATGCATGACGCAGGGCTGGGTGGGTTCCGTGCCGGAGAGGTAGTAATCCGTGGTCACGCCGTAATTGTGGTCGGCGTAGCAATATTTGGTGGGCAGCATACCGGAAACGCCGCAGGCGGTGGCTTCTACCAGACCTACGGAAGCCGCGGAACGGGGCAGCAGATCCCGGTCTTCGTTGCAGCCGGTCATTTCGTGGACGGTCTTCATTACCGCGGCCCACAAAGGCGCGGCGTAGGTGCCGCCGGTTGCGTCCGTGGTCAGGGGCTTATAGTTGTCCGAACCGATCCACACCGCGCAGGAATAATAGCCGGTGAATCCGGCGAAGGTTACACCGATGTTGTTGGAGTTGGTGCCGGTTTTGCCCGCCACGGTGATGTCCCCCCACACGGCCCGGGTGCCGGTGCCGCCGGAGCGGACGCAGCCCATGAGCACGTCGGTGAGCATCCAAGCGGTGGACTGCTTAAAGACCTGGCGCTTCTGCTGCACGGCGGTAACGTCGATGTAGACGCTGCCGTCGGGGTTTACCACCTGAGTGAAGGCGTAGGGTTCCTGATACTGGCCCAGGTTGGCGATGGCGCCGAACGCGCCGCAGAGCTCCAGCATGGTGATGCCGGAAGAACCCAGGGCCAGGCCGGAACCGGTGGCCAGAATGTGGTTGGAATTGACCCCCAGCTTCAAAAGATATACCACCGAGTTTTCCACCTTCACGTATTCGTACAGCACGTGGGCGGTGGAGGTGTTGTGGGATTTGTTCATGGCCGTGCGCATGCTTTCCACGCCGGTGTAGGAAGTGGCGGAGAAATTCTGCGGATAGCCCAGTTCGCTGTCCCAGGCCTTGATGTTAATGGGCAGGTTCAAAACCGGCGTGCCCGGGGAATAGCCCAGGTCGAAGGCCGGGCCGTAGACGGCGATGGGCTTGATGGAGGAGCCGATGGGCATGGTGGACTGATAGGCCCGGTTCAATTGCAATTTCTGCACCGGCTCCTGCCGGCCGCCGACCATGGCCACGATTTCCCCCGTGTTCCAGTTCATTACCACCGCGGCGGCCTGGGGCTGCATGACTTCCAGATATTCGCCGCCGCCCAGCGAGGCCTGAGTGGTGGAATCGTTGGAGTAGCGCATGGAGGGATACGCGCCGTAATTGGTGATGGTAGACTGCACCGCCTCCTGCACCGCGGGGTCCAGGGAGGTGTAGATCTTATAGCCGCCGGTGCGCAGCTTGTTTTCCATGGCCCGGCGATTGGCGGTGGTATCCTCCAGATTTTCCACCCGCAGCATTTTGGTTACCACGTCGTAGATGGAATATTCCACGTAATAGGCGTTGTCGTACATGGCGTTGGAAGCCGCCGTGCTGGTTTCCAGAATGTGCAGCTCTTCCGCCCGGGCCTGGTCGTATTCCTCCTGGGTAATGAAGCCGGAAGAGAGCATAATGGAAAGAATATAGTCCACGCGCTCATTCAGGTCGGATTCCTTATGGGTTACGTAATAGCAGCGCCGGGGATTGTTGGCGTAGGGATTTCGGATGATCTGGGCCAGACACGCGCATTCCCGCAGGGTCAGCTGGCTCAGGTCCTTGCCGAAATAATCCTGCGCGGCGATTTTCACCCCGTAACTGGAGCCGCCCAGGTAAATGACGTTCAGGTATTCTTCCAGAATCTGGTCCTTGGTCATTACGTTTTCCAGCTGCAGCGCCAGATAGGCCTCCTGAAGCTTGCGCTTGTAGGTCTGTTCGCTGGTGAGCAGCGTCAGCTTGATCAGCTGGTCCGTAATGGTGGAAGCGCCCTGGGTGCGGCCGCCGGTGACGTTGTTGCGCAGCGCGCCGCCGATTCGCTTGATGTCCACCCCCTGATGCTCGTAAAAGCGGGTGTCCTCGCGGGCGATGACCGCGTATTTCAGCATGTCGGGAATTTCGTCGATGCTGGCGTAAATGCGGTTTTCGCTGCCCTTGTATTCGGTGATCAGGTTGCCGTATTTATCGTAGACAAAGGAGGTCTGGCTCTGGGTCTGAATCTGCTCCAGATCCAGCGCCGGCGCGGTGTCGATCCACGCCTTGGCCACCCCGGCCAGCAGCCCGGCGCCGCCCATGCCGATCATCAACACCAGCAGCACCAGCATTTTGGCCGTGGTCATGACCACGCTGAGCAGAAAGCTCCGGTCCCTTTCCCTTGGCTCGAAAAGCGCGGGCAATTTTTTCGTGGAGTGTTTTTTCATTGAGCGAGTATCCTCCAAGTTATTCGTCACTATTATAGCATAAAAACAGCCGTCCGGTCATGTCAATAATATGAAATCCTTTTTCCTTGGACGGGGAAAGGCAACGAATGGTTGCAGAATGCCCCTTGACAGAGAATACTGTATGCGGTATAGTATTGCGCGAAGGGAGGCATTTTGTGGACACACAGTTGAAAAGAGGCATTTTGGAAGTGTGCGTGCTGGCGGAATTATGCCGGGGGCAGTCCTACGGCTATCGCATTCAGAAGGATCTGGCCCAGTATGTCACCCTGTCGGAATCGGCGCTGTATCATATCCTCAAGCGGCAGGAACAGGCCGGGCAGGTGCAGGCTGCCAGCGTGGAGCACGAAGGCAGGCTCCGCAGGATGTATTCCATCACGGAAAAGGGCCGGGCGCGGCTGACGGAATTTCGGGAACAATGGCAGGAAGTGGGCCGGGCCATCGAATTTATAGAAAAGGCGGCGTTTCAGAATGACGAGGAATGAATATTTAATCGAACTGGCAATGAAATTGGAAAACGCGTTTCGCGGCGATGAAAACGCGTATGGCGAAATCAAGGGCATGGTGTCCTTTTATCAGGAAATGCTGGACGACATGATCGAGGAAGGCCGCTCAGAGGAGGAAGCGGTGGCGGCCATGGAGCCCGCGGACGACGTGGTGGAGCGCATCCGCCACGAATACGCCACGGCGGACGGCCGGGCAGCGGCCCCCGCGCCGGAAGCGCCCGGGCAGGACGCCGGCGGCCGGGTCACCTCCCGCAGCGAGGGCCGGGGCACCGCCGTGCGCCGGGAATACGCGCCGGAGGAAATCCGCACCATTGAGATCAACGACATGAATCATTCCCTGACGGTGATTTCCGGAACCGGGCTTTCGCTGGAATATGTGGAAGACCCCGCCGGGCAGTATGAGGTGCAGAAGCTGGGCGGGCGGCTATGCCTGCGCTACCGGCCCCAGGGACGGGGCTTCCTGGGCCAGCTGTTCAATTTCGGCCGGAGCGGCCGGGTGGTGCTGACTTTGCCGGAGAAGTGGGACGGCCAGATCGAGGCCCGCACCAGCAACGCCCCCATCACCGTGCAGGAGGTCTCCCTGCGAGCCATGAACCTGCGCACCAGCAACGCCCGCATCGCCGCCAGCGACGTGCGCACGGCGGACCGGCTCACTCTGGGCAGCAGCAACGGCGCGGTGCAGGCGGAACGGCTTTCCGCCGGCGGGGAGATGGAGCTTATCACCGGCAACGCCCGGCTGATCGCCAGCGAACTGCAGGCCGGGGGCGGGGTGAAGGCCACCACGTCCAACGGCGCCATCGAGGCCCGGAACATTCAAGGGGCTCAGGTGCGGCTGACCACCAGCAACGCCCGCATTTCCGCCGAAATGATCTCCGCGGGAGCCGTTACCCTCACCACCTCCAACGGCAGCATTTCGGGCCTGATGCCCCAGCCCATGGAGCGTTACGCCATTACCAGCCGCACCAGCAACGGTCGGAGCAATCTGCCGGCCGCTTCCCGGGGCGAAATTCCCCTGGACGTGCGCACCAGCAACGGTTCGATTCATCTGGAATTCATGGAGTAAAAAACGCGAAACATCCCCCGCGCCTGTTTTGAAGGCACGGGGGATGCTGCGTCATGGGGCCGATGCAGCGGACATACGCCGCCATAAAAAACCGGCGCGTCCCGAAACCGTAAGGGACACGCCGGCGCAAGAGAGACGATTTAAGTGCGTTTGCGCAGGGATTCCGTCAGCCGGTCGAAGCCGGGAATCAGGGAGATCAGCGCGCACACCACGCAATCCGGGCCCAGGTAGGTGATGTTATACACCAGGGAATAGGCCAGGGCGCTCTGTCCTTCGGGAGCGTATTCGCCGAAGAAGGCTACGCCGGAGAGCACGGCCATGAGATAACGGCCCACATAGGCGAAGACCACGGCCACAGGCAGCTGCAGCTTTTTGTTCAGGGGCAGATAGCGGGCGAATCCGCCCAGGGCCAGGGCGCCAAAGGCCATGGGATAGTCCACCAGCAGCTGAGCGGGATGGATGACATACGCGCCCTGCAGCAGCTGCAGCAGGCCGTAGGCAAAGCCCACCACCAGGCCGCGGCCGGGGCCGAAGGCCACCATGTACAGCACCAGGGGCAGCAGGGAAGCGGGGGTGATGGAACCGCCCTGGGGCATTTCGTACAGCTTGATGCAGGAAAGGATGAAGGACATGGCCACGCAGATGGCGGCGTTGGCCAGATCCCGGGCGGTCCATTTTTCCTTCCGGCCGGAAAGCACCATCAGAAGGATCATGACCACCACCAGGGCCACCACCAGAATGGAGAACACGCCCTTGGACATTTCAACAGAACCGAACGCGGAATCGGAAACGTCCTTGGTGACGGCGAACCAGATCAGCGCGGCGGCGATGGCCGCCACTTCCAGCACGCCGGTAACGATCATGATGGGCTTCATCTTGTCCCGCTTTACCAGGGCCAGCACGCCGCCCACCAGGGCCACCGCCAGGCAAAGGACGGTGAATACGGAGAATTCCTTGAAATCTGCAAACCAACTCATTTTTCTTACCTCCGGACATGAAAAAAGTGCGTACATCCGGAAGCGGATGCACGCACAAAAAATGTGGAGCACGTCCGCTTCCCTACGGTGGGATTACCCACATCAGGTTCGAGGGGACCGGACGAATGTCCATCTCAGCTTTCGCGCCCCCAGCGGTTTCTGTGTTTATTATAGTCGGGCATTGAAATGGTGTCAATGCCCGACTATATTTTTTACAAACAGGTCGAAAGGATTACTTCTCGTCCTTGACGATGGCAATGTGCACGTCGGAGAGCTGTTTGGGCTCCACGGGAGAGGGCGCACCCATCATCAGATCCTGAGCGTTTTTGTTCATGGGGAAGGGGATGATTTCCCGGATGGATTCCTCGCCGGCAATGAGCATCACCATGCGGTCCA
>CACXHB010000005.1 GCA_902767315.1 uncultured Eubacteriales bacterium | reverse complement strand
GCGCCCGATGAACTCGTCGGGATACAGGCAGCTTTTCATGGTTTCCACCGCTTCATACAGCAGCTCGTCCCCCCGCACATGGCCCAGATTGTTGTTGACCTTGCGGAAATAGTCCATGTCGATCATCAAAAAGGCGCAGCCCGTGCCCTTTTCCCGGCACAGCGCGTTGAACCTTTCCCGGAATTCCTGGCGGGTCAGTGCGCCGGTCAGGGAATCCACCTGCGAGCGTTCCTTCAGCGTCAAATGCTCCCGCATTTCCTCGTCCACATCGGAAAATCGCAAAAACAGCCAGATGTTCCCCGTGAATGGATCCGGCGTGGTTTCCACTTCCGCCTTCATCCAGAGAATTTCACCGGCTCTGCCCCGGCCCCGGAAGGTGAGACTCTGCCGACGCTTGCCGTTGTCAAAGCTGCAAAGCAGGTTTTCCCGCTGCAAAAGGGCGCAGAGCTTCTCCGCGTCGGTCTCTTCCACGCAGAGTTCCCCAAAGGCCGACAGATTCGCGTTGTACAGCATGCCCGGCCTCAGAGAAAATTCCGGCAGCTGGCCGTCCACCTTTTCCACCAGATCGGTAATCAGGTCGCACTCCACGCTCAGCAGATTCACGGCAAACTCCGCCTTGCGCTGCTGCCGGTATCGGGCGTAGGCCAGGTCCTGATCCCGGTCACCGGTCACGTCCTTATATGTCAATATCACGGAAAAGGGCTGGCCGGACTGGGTGTATACCGTGGTAAACTGCATTTCCACCCACCGGGGCCTGTCTCCCGGCAACTGACGCAGAATGGTGGCCATGCCGAAGGGATCGCCCCGCTCCACCCGCCGGTACATCTCCAGATATTCCCGCATGCTGCAGGGGCGAACGGTGCCGCTTTCCAGCGCCGCCTCGGGCAAATTCCGTATCACCGGATTCAGTCCGAAACTTTTTGCAAACATCGGATCCAGATACAGGGTTTTCTGCTGAATGGAATAATTGGCGACGATTCGATCGTGCTGGCTGATCACTGCCCGGAACAGTTTGTCTGCTCGCATCATTCTGTCGCAATCTTCCGGGGTAAGGGTATGGGCCTCCCGGGTGTGATAGACCTCCGGCTGGATTTGCCGGCCGCCTTCCCAGGCGCGAAAGGCCGTTCGAGTTACGTAGGCCTCGGGCAGCAGTTCTCCGGACCCGGCCTTAACCGTAACGAAAATCATGCCTCCCCCCGCGCCGTATCCCGAAAGAAGCAGCCGACCGCCCGCCGGCGCGTCGTAGACAAAATCCTCCGCCACGCCCCGGGAAAGAGACTCCAGCCATTGCAGAAACGCCGGCGCTTCCGTCAGGCCGCCCCGGGAAAATTCCCGTTCCCGGCTTTGCCAGGCAGAATTGCGATATACAATCTGGAATTGCGCTTCTTCCTCAGCATAAAAAGCGGCGCTGGCATGGCCGCTGCCTTCCGTGGCCGTGGCAAACCAGGCAATTCTTTCCGTCATGTCGCGATTCATCTGCTTCGCCTCTTCTCTTCCGCTGGAGCTTCCCGCGCCGAGCTGTCGCCTCAGCGCTTTGTTAATTCTATTATATTATGCAAATTTTCAAAAGTCAATGGCGTTTTCACGCTCAAATTGCATTTTTCAAACTTTCGTAATCCATTTTAGAAATTGTTACAGCGGGATTTTCCGTGTCCGCTAATACAGATCCTGGGGGAATCTGATCCGGGGCAGATTCCAGCGATAGCGGGAAGCCAGCACGCGAATGGCCACCGTTACCGCGATGCCAGCCAGGGTAGGCACGCCGGAATTTGCGCCCATGCACCGGGCCAGCAGATAATACACAGCGCTTCCGATAATGGCCGCCACGGCGTAAACGTCCTTGCGCAGCACCGCGGGAATATCCCGGATCATCAGATCCCGCAAAATGCCGCCTCCAACGCCGGTGGTCATGCCCAGGAAGACGCACATGAAGGGATTGTCCGCGTATCCTCCCAGCATGGGCATCTGCGTTCCCGCCACGGCAAAGGCTCCAAGCCCCAGCGCGTCGATGACGTTCAGCATCTCGCCCAGGGCGGAAGGCCGCTTCCACTCCTTGCCTCGGGCAAAATACGCCAGGGTGAACACCACAAAGGAAGTAATTGCGGCAATCAGCAGGTATTCAAAGCTGGAAAACATTCTGGGGGGCACGCTGCCCATCAGCAGATCCCGCAGTGTGCCGCCGCCCAGGGCCGTAACCCCGCCCAGCAGCAAAACCCCGAACAGATCCAGCCGATAGCGCACCGCCACCATGGCCCCGGAAATGGCGAAGGCCACCGTGCCCACAATTTCCGAAAAACGCATCAGCAGGTTGGTAAATTCCATACTTCTTCTCCGATCCATCGGCGCAGCGCCGCCGCATCCTCCATCAGGGCGCGTTGATCGTCCTCCCGTACAAATTCCATCAGCGCGTAGGTATCCGGCGCTTTTTGCAATACTTTTTTCCAGAAATCCGCCCCTTCCGCCAGAGGCAGTCGCTCCACCTGCGGCCCATGCCGCCAGGTGAACACGTGCATACGCGCCAGGCGCGGCAAAAGCTCATCCAGCGTCTCCAGCCGGGTTTCCTCCGGCCAGTCCCACCGGGGCTGCCAGTAATACCGCAAATTTGGAATATCCGCCGTTTCCCGCAAAAGCCGCTCCAGACTACCGGGGGCGTCCGTCAGCGTGCCCGGATGAAATTCCGGGGCCACCTGCAGCCCCGCCTTTTTCGCCTCCCGGCAGGCGACGCGCATTTCCTCCATCCATTCCCGGCGCACGACTTCTGCGGTTTCAGCAGAACCAGTTCGCCCCCACCAGACGCGAATCACCGGTGCACCCAGTTCTTCGGCGGCTTCCAGATTCCGCAAAAAAGCGTCCCGGCCATCCCCCGCGCACCAATAGCTGCCATAAGAACAGATTTCCAGCCCATATTCCCGGCTGAGCCGGCGTGCTTCCCCTGCCGCGGCGATGTTTTCCGGCGGCACATGCACGTCTCCGCCCCACTCCACCGCCGAAAGCCCCGCCGCGCGGCAAATTTCGCAGATTTCTCCGATAGATTTCTGCCGAAAAGTGACGGAAACCAAACCCGGAACGATCATACGTCTCCTCCCCTTCTCAGGCCATGGTGGACAGCATCTCCGCCGTCACCTGCCACATGGGTTTCTGCCCTGCCTGCCAACGAAAAAATTCGTCCGCCATATACCGGGCCATGCGGTGCACCTCGTTACCCATGGAACCGGCAATGTGGGGTGTGATAAAGCAATTGGGCAGCCGGTTCAGGGGATTTTCATCCGAATCGGCCTCGTCCGTCAGCACGTCCAGCAAGGCGGTTGTCCCCGGCTTTTCCCGCAGCAGGTCGTAAAGGTCTTCTTCCCGCAATTGGGGCCCGCGCCCGGTATTGAGAAACGTCGCGCCCTCCCGCATGGAGAACAGCATTTCCCGGGTAATCACCCCGCGGGTAGCCGGCAGATTGGGCAGGTGGTTGGAAACGATGTGGCATTCCCGGAAAATATCTTCCATGGTGGCCGGAATCGCGCCCGTTTTTTCAAAGACCTCCGCAGGCGCATACGGGTCGCAGGCCAGCACGGTGCATTCGTATGCCCGCAGCATGTCCGCCACCCGGCGACCTACCGCACCCATGCCCAACAGGCCGATTTTGATTTCATACATGCCCGGATAACTCCCCGCCGCCCTGGCCGCATCCTGTCTGCTTTGCCGGCAGAGGGCCTGCACCCGGAAATAGCCCTTCGCCGCCAGCGCCATCTGCGCCACAGTGTATTCCGCCACCGGCACGGCGTTGGCCTGCCAGGCGGAAAACACGGCAATATTTCGGTTCAGGAAAGGCGCGGCAAAGTGCTGCACCGAACCCGCCGCATAGAAGACCGCCCGCAGATTGGGAAACAGGCGGGGAATCTCCGCTTCCTCCAGATGCGGCATGCCCCAGGTGGAGAAAATCGCCTCCGCCTGCCGGGCCTCCGGGGAACGGGCGGCTTCCTCCAGCGAATAGACCGCCTCCCCCGCGTAAGGTGCCAGCCGCTGGCGCTCCCGGGGGCCGTATACATAAGCAATATTCCCCTTTTTTTCGCAAAGATAAATGGCCTTCATGGGGTGAAACTGCTCCTTTCACGAATATCGCTCAGCTTTGATTATACCACCCGGATTTCAACGGAGCAACTGTTTCATTTCAGGAGGATTTCGCGCAATTCCCCTACAGACCGAGCCAGCAGCATGCCTGGGCACTGGAAAGCCGGGCCCGTGCCGTCCAGATAAGCCAGCCCCGCAATGCCCGCGTTCAGCCCGGCCTGCACGTCCAGGGCGCGGTCGCCAATCATGATGCTCTCTTCCGGATTCATGGCGTATTTCTCCATGAGATACGCAATCCCGGCGGGGTCGGGCTTGATGGGAAATCCGTTTTCAGAGGTAACGCATTCCCGGAAGCAGTCCGCCAGGCCGTGCTTTTCCAGCAGTCCGTGAAGACTGGCGCCCCGGTGGGTGAAGATGTAATTTCCCCGGCCCGCGGCCTTCAATTCCCGCAAAAGTTCCGGAATTCCCGGATAGGGCGCGGCCAGCTTTTCCTCCCACTGATCGCGAAGCGCCCGATAGGTTTCCCGGTATTCCGGCGGCAGGGCGTATTCCTTCTCATAATAAGAAAGAGCGGCCCCCACCGTCACCCGCATGCGCCCATATATTTCCTGAACATCCGCCGAAACGCCGTGGATTTCCAGCGCCTGATGCAGCGCCCGGGCCAGGGCGGGATAGGTATCAAACAACGTGCCGTCAAAATCCCACAAAATATGCTTATACACGGCCGCTTCCTCCCTTCGTGCTCTCCTGAGGATACCCGAAAAAGCGCCTGACCGCAAGAAAAATGGCGTTATGCTTTTTCGAAAGTTGGATTTTACATGGAATATGCCCCCAACGGCTTTCAAACAGCAGAATTTATGGTATAATAAATTATCATTATAATGTAGGAGGCGATGCACCGTGCAGAATCGCGCCTATTCTCCCCGACCCGCCCGCGCGCCTGGGCGGAACGCTCCCCCTCCCCGCAGAAGGCGGCGGCCGCCTCAGCGCACCCGTCTGCCCCTGATAATCGTCCTGTTGATCGTCGCCGGCGTTCTGATTTATTTTCTGCGCGCCGCGTTTATTATCGGGCTGGGTACGCCCAAATATTATAACGTCAGCGTCAACGGCGTTTCTCTGAAGGGCTATACCCGCCAGGAAGCGCAGGCCGTGTTCGACAACCTGCTTTCGGATTGGAATTCCCGCAGCTACACCCTCACCTATGGCGACCATTCCTGGAGCTTCACCGCCGCGGATTTCGACGCGTCCCTCAGCGTAAACGACTTGCTGGATAACGCCTGGAACCTGGGGCACGTGGGCAGTCTCAGCTCCCGCTGCCGGGTGATTCAGGACATGAAGAAAAACGAATACGCCTTTACCTCCCAGATGCAGATCAACGAGGAAAAGGTGGACGCCTTTATTGCCAGTATTCAGGCCGTCACCGACAAAGAAGCGGTGGACGCTCAGGTGGTGGTGGACGTAGACGCCCCCAAGCTCATCACCCAGTCCAGCGACGGTTCGCAATTGGACGTGGAAAAGACCCGGGAAACCATCGAATCTCTCCTGCTCACCGGCGAGGGGGACACGGCGCTGACCGTGGAAATTCTCACTCCCTCGGTTTCCTCCGACGAGGTCTCCGGCGGACTGAACCTGCTGGCCAGCTATTCCACTGACATGTCCAGCTCCAGTTCCCGCCGATATGAAAACGTGCGGCTGGCCCTGAGCAACTTCAATGGCATGGCTGTGTACGACGGCGACGAAATTTCCTTCAACGACGTGGTGGGCAATCGCACACCCGAGCGGGGCTACAAGGAAGCCCCGGAATACGCGGGCACTTCGGTGGTAACCGGCTACGGCGGCGGCGCCTGCCAGGCCTCCACCACCCTGTATTGTGCCGTCATCAAGGCCGGCTGCGAAATCATTGAGCGGCATCCTCACAACATGACCGTGGCCTACGCCGAGCCCAGCCTGGATGCGACCGTGGCCTGGAAAAGCAAGGATCTCGTCTTTAAGAACAACACCGGCCACACCATCTACATCTACACCAACGTGACCCGGGAAACGGCGGAGGTGCGCATTTATGGTAACCGCACGGATTACCGCATCGATTTTGTCTCCGTCATCACCCAGAAGGGCCTGAAACCCACCCAGGAAGAGCTCCGGGAAGACGTTACCGGACAGCACGCCTATTACACCGACGAAAAGGTGCTGCTGTCTCAGGGCAAGGATGGCTGTGTCAGCCAGGGCTGGCTGGTCTATTACGATTGGGACACCGGCGAAGAAGTCAGCCGAGAACAGATTTCTCAGGATACCTATCGCCCGGGTACGTCCATTTATTATGTGGGCGTGCACCAGCGCGGCGCGGAAGAAACCGAAGCGCCGCTGTTCGGTCAGTGAATTTCATATCGCAAAAAGCGGGAAGGCGCTGAATTTATGCGCTTTCCCGCCCTTTTTTACAGGCTGATTTCCCCGCAGACGTTTTCGCCCAACAGATGCATCCGCTTTTCCGGGTCTCCCAGCACCCACATGAGCTTCGCCACCGCCGCCTCGCCGGTCATGTCCTTCCCGGAAAACACGTTGCCGGAAAGCACGTTGCGGCCCACCTGATACAGATCGAAATTCGTCTTTTCGTACAGGCACTGCGTGGTCACCAGGGTAATTATCCCCTTATCCCCAAGCATTCGCAGCTTATCCACCAGGTTTCGGCGGATATAGTGCAGTCCGCCCAGGCCGAAGGCTTCCAGCACCACCCCGCGAATCCCTGAAGAGGCGATCCAGTCGAATATCTCCGGCGTGGTACCGGGCATCAGCTTCAGCAAAAACACCCGGGGTTCCAGCTGATCCAGCAATTCCGGCTGACCCATGGGTTCCCGCATGGGAACGGTTCTGTAATGCGCACCCTCGGAATCCAGATAGCCCGCGGGGGCCTCATTAATGCTGTCAAAGGCGTCGAAGCTGGTGGTGCGCATCTTCACTGCCCGGCAGCCCCGGATAATTTTATGATTAAAGGTGATATACACCCCCGGAGGCGCGGTCCGTGCCGTCTCCACCGCTTCCGCCAGATTCACCGGCGCGTCGGACAAAAGATGTCCCATGGGCAATTGTGAACCGGTAAACACCACCGGCACCCGCAGGCCGTGCAGCATAAACGACAGCGCCGCCGCGGAATAAGCCATGGTATCCGTGCCGTGTGTAATCACCACGCCGTCGGCCTCCTGAGCCGCGCGAAAAGCCGCCGCGGCCAGCACCCGCCATTCCTCCGGCTGCACGTTGCTGGAATCCAGGGCAAATACGTCCCGGCAGGTAATTTCCACCCCCGGTAAATTCACCTTTTCCAGCAGCTCCGCGCCGGAAATTCCCGGCGTAAGTCCGTTTTCGCCGGCCACGCTGGCGATGGTGCCGCCGGTGGCCAATAAGATCAGTTTTTTCATTTTTTGAAAAACGCTCCTTCGTGCATCGTCTCTCTATTATATCAGAGTCCTCCGCCAAAGGAAAGCCGTTCATTCCTCAGTCCGGGAAAGGTTATAAATTTCCCGCACCTGTTTGCGCCTTCTCCAAATGGTCGCCCAGCATACCCCGCAGGCAAACACCCCGCAAATACTGACACCAAGCCGCAGATCCAACACCTCGCCCATGGCCCCGATCGCCAGGGCCGCAACGCAGCTGAAGGCGGAATACAGCATGGACGAAAAGGCGTTGAGCTTCGCCCGCAATTCATCGGGCAGGAAGGTCTGCACCGCCGTTTCTCGCAAAATGGCGCTGTTGACCCCCAGAAAGCCGCACAGGCCCCGGTTGATCAGCATCAGCGGATAGGGCAGCCACAGAAGCAGCATGTCCATGAATTCATACACCTGATAAACCAGAAAGGCGAACCCAAAGCGCTTTTTCGCGGGAATGGGAATTTTGTAATGCACCGCGCCGCCCAGGGTGCGCCCGGCAAATTCTGCCACGGAAAACAGCGAATACATCACCAGCGAAAATCCCGGAGCCGTGCGGAAAAAGGCGATGATCAGCGGCCCGAACCCGCTGCATACGCCGTTGGTGACGGCCATGTATTCGTATATCGCCGCCAGCCCCTTCTGCCCTCTCAAATAGCGCCAGGCCTCTTTCAGGTCGCCGGCCCATAATTTGATGGAAAATCGCGTCTTTTCCAGCCACCGCTGTTCTTTTACCCCCACGCCGCTCTCGACGCCCGCCGCCAGCAGCGACAAAATTCCCTGCAGCGCCAGCATCCAGCCCACGCCCATTTTCTCGTACATCACCGCCGCCACGGGGGCCATGATTACCTGCATGGTGGGATAAATCATGCCGCAAACGGTGTATCCCTTCTGCTCGCAGCCCTGGGGAATCAAAAGGGGATACAGCGCGTTATACGCCATGGAATCAAAGGCCCCCAGGCAGGAAATCAGCAGCGAAAAGAGCAGATACCCCGTATACGTAAAGGGCCGCAGCAACAGATAGATTCCCGCCGCGGCATACAGAACGCCGTTCAGCGCGTCCCCGGCCACCAGAAAGGGCTTGCGGGGCAGCCGGTCCAGCCATGGGGAAGCCACCAGCGGAATCACAAACTGCGGCACCAGTTCCAGCGCCAGCAATAGCGCCGCGGCCAGGGTGCTTCCCGTTTCGTCGAACACCAGAAAGCTCATGGCGAAGGAAGAGGCGATGCCCCCCGCCGCGCCCAACACGGTGGCAACTGTCAAAAGGGTAAAATCCCGGGTCCATAGTTTTTGCTTCATGTGAAAATTCCTTCTTTCACATAAAAGCATACCACAATTTTCACCGGAAACATAGAGGGCATTTTCAGGAAAATCCGATCCAGATTTCACGTCTAAATCTACCTTAACGCCTGTATTCAGGAAAATCCCGCATCAGCTGCCATGCCTGCCGATATTGCCGGTTGGCCACGTACCATTCCTCCACCCAGGGCAGGTGAAACAGCACATAGCCCATGGGCAATTCCCGGCGCAGGGTTTCAAAAA
Organism: uncultured Eubacteriales bacterium; assembly: GCA_902767315.1. Lineage (GTDB taxonomy): Bacteria > Bacillota > Clostridia > Christensenellales > Aristaeellaceae > RUG11247. The sequence continues at coordinate 1,540 of CACXHB010000005.1, read as the reverse complement.
GTCGCAGCAGCATCTCCCCATAAGCCGCGTCCTTCAGGTATTCCGGATGCTCCAGCCGGTAGCGCACCAATTGGCACATGTCGTCCGCGATTTCCCGGCTTGGGAAGAACGCCGAGGCCTGCCGCGCCTGATCCAGCGCCTCCCGGGCCTGATCCCTCCGGCCCAGTTTTTCCAGACAGACCGCCCGTTTATGCAAATCCATGGCCGTGGGCGCGGAGATGTTTTCAAAATAATTCAGCGCCTCCTCCGCCCGGCCGAAAAACAGATCCGTGCTGGCGACGTTATAGCGAATGTCCCGCATGGCGTTTTCATCCCGCAGCGCCTGGGCCAGTCGGCGCGCGCCCCGGTAGTGCGACAACATGTCCGCATACCGCCCGGTATCGCTGCAGCAATTGCCCAGAAACAGCTTGCATTCCAGCATCAGGCGGGGTCTGCACTCCTCCGCGGCCAGGGCAAAGCCCTTTCCCAGCAGCGCCCGGGCCTGCACATAATCCCCCTTCTGATAACAATCTCTCCCCGCAATAAAGTGGAACCAGCCGTCCCCCTGCAGGGAAAGCGCCTCCTGACAACGCCCCTGTTCCATCAGCCAAAGGGCCCGCTGCCGGGGCGACATCCACTCCTGACACTCCTGCAAAAACGGGTCTTGCGCCTTCTTTTCCCAACTTTCCAGCAGCAGAAAATCGATCATCCCCGGGCCGCAGCACATGCTTTCCCGCCCATCCCCCATCTGCCGCCAAAGTTCTTCCCAGGCGTCTTCTTCCATGGAAAACAGCGCGTCGTAGGCCCGCTCAATCCATTCCGCCGTCTGCCGGGCTGCGTCTTCCCCCTGCCAGGCAAGCCCCAACCGCACAAACAGCAGCTTCATAATTTCCGGAGAGGGCTCCACTTTCCCCTGTTCGATTTTACTCAGGTAGGATACGGCGCAAATTCCCTTGCACAGCCCTTCCTGACTCCAATCCTTCTCCAGTCGCCCCTTGCGCAGCAAAAGTCCCATCCATCCCATGGCGTTTTCTTCTCCCCCATCTTCCCTCGCCGAAATTGAAAACACCCTCTCCCCCATGGAAATCCACGGGGAAAAGGGTGATCGCCGGATTCTCATTCTTCATTGTCTTCATCTTATGCAGACAAACCGAGCCGAGAATTCAAATCCCAGTGCTTATCCGATTGGAAATTAGGCCAGCTCGGAGAAGTACTTAATGGTGCGAACCATCTGAGACACGTAGGAGTTCTCATTGTCGTACCAGGACACGACCTGAACCTGAGAGGTGCCGTTCTCCAGATTGACAACCATGGTCTGGGTGGCATCGAACAGGGAGCCGTAGCGCATGCCGATGATGTCGGAAGAAACGATTTCATCGGTGTTGTAGCCGAAGGACTCGGTGGCTTCCGCCTTCATCTGGGCGTTGATCTCGTCCTTGGTGGGGGTGCCCTTCACGACGGCGTTCAGGATGGTGGTGGAGCCGGTGGGGGTGGGCACGCGCTGGGCAGCGCCGATGAGCTTGCCGTTGAGCTCGGGGATGACCAGGCCGATGGCCTTGGC
>CACXHB010000004.1 GCA_902767315.1 uncultured Eubacteriales bacterium | reverse complement strand
GACGATCCTGGGGCGTTGCGTCCTGAGGCGGATAGCGCCAGGGGCCGTGGGTCTGACAGATTTCCAGGCCCGCCGCCTGAACCCGCCGGGCTTCTTCCCGAAAAAATGCGTCGAAGGCCTGCCCCTGCAGGGCGTAGCCCTCCCAATTGGTATCCGCGAGAAACTGATAATCCAGGCAGTCGTAGCCATGGGCCTTTGCCTGGGCCAGTCCTTCGTCCGTGAGCCGGTCGCCGAAATACGCGCCGGTTTCAATGCCGGTTTTCATGGAATGTTCCTCCTGTTTATTTCCGGTTGGATTTGGGCTTGTGTCCCCGCCGGAGCAGGAAGTCCGGCAGCGCCTGCTGGCCCTGAGGAGTTACCGGGCGAATCCATTTGCCGGAATGCAGGCGCAGCTGCATGATGACAAAACGGATGGGCTCGTCGATATAGCAGCAGGCGAAGATCAGCAGGAAAGGCGAATGCCACTTCAGGCCCGTCAGACACACGCAGGGCAGCAGCATGGCGTACATGAAGGCGATTTCCAGCACAGTGCCGGTGGTGGCGTCTCCCGCGGCCCGGAAGGTGTCGTTCTGGGTCCAGTTCATCATGCGGATCACCGCCGCCACGCAGTAGATGATCAGCATGCCGGTGCCGATTTCCAGGGATTTGCCGGAAAGGGACATGACGGTGAGGATGGGCTTATGGGCCAGTACCAGCGTAAGGCACACCAGGAAGATAAACCCGCCGCACAGATACACCAGCCGCCGGGCGGTGCCGTAGGCCTCGTCCAATTCGCCCGCGCCCACCGCTTTGCCCACCAGCACCGCCGAGGCGTTGGAAAAGCCCGCGAAGAAGCCGATGACCAGCCCCTCCAGGGTGCGGAAAACGGCGGTGGCGGCGATGGCCTGCTCGATCTGACGGCCCAGCACCATGTTGATGACCATGTTGCCCACGCCGATGAGCACCTCGTTGCAGAGGATGGGGAAGCATTTGCGCAGGTAAATGGCCACCTGCGCCCGGGTCCAGCGGAAATGCCGGGTGAGGGAAAACAGATAAGGATGCTTCTGGCGACGGGCCAGCAGAAGAATGGTTACCACGTTGACCAGTCCGGCGCACACCGTGGCCAGGGCCGCGCCCTGAATGCCCATGGCGGGCAGCCCCAGCTTGCCGTAGATGAAGACCCAGTTCAAAAGGATGTTGGTGGAAACGGAAGCCAGCGCCCCATACATGGGAATGCGCACCTTTTCCGTAGACCGCAACAGGGCGGACATGGCCATGGAATACACCTGCAGCGGATAGGCAAAGCCCACGATGCGCAGGTATTTCACGGCGATCTGGCGAATGGGCGCCTTGTCGGTGTAGATGCGCATGACGGTTTCCGGCAGCAGCACCGCCGCGCAGGTGAACAGAAGCGCCACGATGCCCATGCACACCAGGGTGATGCCGTAGGAACGGTTTACCCCGTCGTGGTCCTTCGCTCCCCAGTATTGGGAGAAAAACAGCATGCCGCCGCCCACGAACCCCCAATATCCGGCGAACATCAGCGAGGAGAACTGCGCACACAGGCCCACCGCCGCCACGCTGCGCTCGCCCAGCGGGGCCAGCATCATGGTGTCCACCATGCTGCCGGTGGTGGTCAGCAGGTTCTGCAGCGCCACCGGCACGGCAATGACCGCTACGGTTTTGAGAAACTGCACCCAGGAAAACGGCTTGGAATTCTTCATATGCATCTCTTTTCTGAAGTTATTGCGCAAAAAGCATATTGTCTATATTGTATCATTCCATGTCCCGGGACGCAACAGTTTTTCGAAGAAACGGGAAATATCCCGGTCCCGGCGGCGAAAAACGATTGACAGGAAATAAGGGATTTGTTACTATAGAGCTACCATAAGAGAGGGGAATATTTGCCATGAAGAAGATAAAACGGCTTTTGGCCGCGTTGCTGCTGGCGGCGCTGACGTTGAACCTCACGGCCTGCGGCAGCAAGCTGGAGGGGAAATGGACGCTGGACGTGGAAGCCATGAAGGAAGCCTACGGTACGTCCGATCTGATTTCCGCGGCGGATATGGGCGTGGACGTGACCATGGAATTTGCAGACGATCATAAAATGACCATCAAAATGGCCCTGTTCGGCGGAGCCCAGGAAATGCAGGGCGAATGGAAGGAAAAGGACGACCAGCTGATCATGACGGTGGATGGCGATACGCAAACTCTTACATGGAAGGTCAAGGGCAAAAAGCTGACGCTGACCGGTGAAGACGGCGAGACGATGATTCTCAAAAGAAAGTGAGGGAACCTTTGTTGAAACGCGTGAAAATCTTTCTTGCGATGCTGCTGCTGGGGGCATTGGCGCTGACCCTGACGGCCTGCGGGAATCCCGTTGCGGGTCGGTGGCGCTTTGCCGGCGGTACTGCCATGGGTCAGATCTTGGGCGGCACCTTCTCCATGGATTTCGGCGGCGGGCTGCCGCTGTATCTGGAATTGGATAAGGATGCCTTCCAGCTGCGGCTGGAATACGGCGCGATCTCCCTGGAATATCAGGGAACGATGCAGGTGGAGGGGAAAAACATCACCCTGCTCCGGGACGGCGAGGTATTCATCGAAGGAACCTGGCAATTGCAGAACGATCGGCTGACCATTACCACGGACAATGGCGAAATTCTGTTTGACAAAATCAAATAAAATAAGCTCGGCCTGAAGGAAACGATGGGGATATTCCTTCAGGCCGGGATTTTTTATTTACAGATCCAGCGCGGTAAACCGCCGGATGGAACGCCGCAGCGCCCATAGGGTCAAAAGGGCGTACAGCGCCGCCCCCGCCGCCAGCACCGCCAGCTTGGCCCCCATGTGTGTCGGGTCCGGGGTATCCAGCACGTTCCGGAAAAAGGGCACGGCAAAGGCGGCGGATTCTGCCAGCAATACGTAACAGAACACGGCCACGCAGGCCAGGCAGAAGGACTTGCCCACCTTCTGGGGGTCGGCGTAATACCGGGAAAAGAACACCCAGTTGAACACCCCCAGCATCAGAAGGCTCAGGCCAAACAGCGCCACGTTGGCGTCCATGCCCGCCAGATTGGGGTCGGGGTTGAGCTTCCGCCGCAGCAGGGCGAAGGGGATGGCGCAGAGCACCTGAGCCATTTCCAGCAGCACCGCATATAGAAACCGGCTTTTCACCAGGTCGGCCTTGTCCACCGGCAGCAGCATGGAATATTCCATGTCGTGATTTTCCCGGGCGGAGAGACAGGTGAAAAACAGCGCCAGGGTGGTGTAGAAAAAGATCACATAATAAGGATAATTGGGAATCAGCAGCATGGCGGAAAGCCCAAGAAACAGTGGGTTGGTGGGGTGCATGCCCAGGCGAATTTCCTTGTAGAGCAGCTTTTTCACACGCGTCAGGCCTCCTTTTCCAGATGAATCATGGCGTTTTCCAAATCGCAGGGGACGCAGGGAAGCCCCAGCCGCTGGGCGTCCTCCCGGCGTACCAACGCGGAAAGGCCTGTTTTCTCCAGCCTGGGGCCGATGAGCGCCGCCTTCACGGGGCCGTCCTGAGGCGTCTCCGGCAGCGATACCAGGCGGTATTCCCCGGCGAACTCCTCGGTTTTGCACACGGCCTGAATCCGGCCGCTGCGAATGTAGGCGATGCGGTGGGCGCAGCGCTCCAGATCCGAGGTGATGTGGGTGGAAAACAGGATGCTGACTCCTTCTTTCGCCAGCATCAGGAAATTTTCCAGAAGATCGGACCGGGAAACCGGGTCCAGGCCGCTGGTTGGCTCGTCCAAAATCAACAGTTCCGCCCGGTGGGAAAGGGCCAGAGCCAGGCAATATTTGATCTTCATGCCCTGAGAAAGGGCGGCAGGGGTTTTCCTTTCGTCCAGAGAGAAGCGCTCCATCCACCGGCGATAGGCGGCTTCGTCCCAGTTTTCATAAAAACGGCGGGTAACGTCGGTGATGGCGGAGAGCTTTTTGCGCATGTAAAAATCCACCGCCCCGGAGACGAAGCCGATGCGCTGCTTGACGGCGCGCTGGTTTCCCGAAAAGGGCATGCCGAAGAAGCACACCTCGCCTTTGTCGGGGTGCACCATGTCCGTCAGGCACTTCAGCGTGGTGGTTTTGCCCGCGCCGTTGCGGCCGATGAAGCCCATGATTTCGCCGGGACGCACCTGAAAGGAAACGTCGTCCAGAAGAAACGAAGGATATTTTTTGGTCAGTCCGGAAACCTCAAGCGGATTCATACGAACGCTCCTTTGATTAAAATAACGTCTGTTATTATATTCGCCGGGATTTAAAAAGTCAACCCCGGGATTGACAAACCGGGGGAGAACCGAATAAAATAACATTTGTTACAAAATACTGCGGGAGGGCGCTATGGGACGGACGGTGCGGTTTTCCAGGGAAAAGATTATTCAGGCGGCCTGCGATCTGGTGCGGGAAAGGGGGGCGGAGGCCCTGAACGCCCGAAGTCTGGCGGGGTATCTGGGTTGTTCCACCCAGCCGCTGTTTCGGGAATTTTCCTCCATGGAGGAGATCAAACGCGCCGCCATGGAGGCGGCCATGCGCCGGTATGAGGCGGCGGTGGAACAGGCCCAGGACCCGGAAAACAAGCAGTATCTGGCCATGGGCATGGCCTATATCCGTTTTGCCAGTCAGGAAAAGCAGCTGTTCAAGTGGCTTTTCATGCGGGACAGGCACGCCGAGCGCCCGGGGGACGGCCCGGAGGACAGAAGCGCCGGCCAGGTGCGGGGCGCGGCCAGCCGGGTATCCGGGCTGCCGGAGGAGCAGATGGATCGATTCCTTCTGCATATGTGGATTTACGTCCACGGCATTGCCTCCATGGTGGCCACGGATTTTCTGGTGCTGCCGGAGGAAACCCTGCGGGAGATGGTGAAGGAGGCCTACGCGGCCATGGTGGCCCGGTTCCGCGGGGAAGCATAGGCGGTGTTTTTCTGAAAATGGCGAAATTTTCCAGGCGTAATTGCGCGTCCTCCGGGCAAAATAGGCCCGGGACGATCAAAGCAAGGAGGATGAGCACCATGGATTCGGCAAATGGAAGCATCATGACCAAGAGCCTGACTATCCTGGAAGACCAGCTTCAGCACGAGTTTCTGGCCGCGAAAAAGGCGGAATGCTACGCAGGGCAGTTTGCTGACCCTGCGCTTACGGAGCTGGCCATCCGCATTGCGGGGGAACACCGCACGCGTTACGACCGGTTGCTGGGATATTTGAACAGCCACGGCTGACAGGAGGGGATAGCGATGGAACATCATTTCTGCTTGCTGACGGACAAAGACCGTATGGAGGACATGCTGACGCAGGAAAAATACCTCATCAGCGTCTATTCTTCCTTCATTCCGGAAGCCGATTGCCCGCAGCTGAAAACCGTTCTGACGGACAATTTCAACGGCTGTGTGGTGAACCAGACGGAGCTGTTCGATAAAATGAGCGCTCTGGGCTGGTATCCTTTGAAGGCCGCGCCCAAGGCCGATATCGACCAGGCACGGCAGAAATTCCGGGAAATGAAGCAGCAGATTTCGGCGCAGTACGCCAACTGCTGAGGATCGCCCCAGGCGGCGCGTTGCATTTTTGCGGCGCGTCGCTTTTGCGTGGGATTGCACTTTTGGATATATTGTGATACGATAATTAACAAAGAGAAAAACTGTCGGGAGGAAACGCAAATGATTCACGAAAAGAAATTGCTCTGGCCCGGAAGGGAAGACGTGTCGCTGACCACTTATGTATTGGACGATTCGCAGGAAATGCTGGCGGGCAAGGCTCGTCCGGCGGTAATCGTATGCCCCGGCGGCGCGTATCTGAGCTGCTCCGACCGGGAGGGCGAGCCCGTCGCTTTGCGATTCAACGCCATGGGCTATCACGCCTTTGTGCTGCGCTACAGCGTGTATTCGGAAAACAAGGGCGGCATGCTCTTCGGTGGAGATAAGGACGCGCAGGCCAAGCCCTGGCTGACCCACCCTGCCCCCATGCGGGATATTGCCCGGGCCATGCTGGAAATCCGCGCCCATGCCGCCGAATGGAAGGTGGATATGGAAAAAATCGCCCTGTGCGGCTTTTCCGCCGGGGCCCATAATTGCGCCATGTATTCCGTCTATTGGGATAAGCCGGTGATGCGGGAGCCCTTCGACGTGGAGGCCGAGGCGCTGCGGCCCGCCGCCACCATTTTGGGCTACACCCTCAGCGATTACTGCTTCATGGAACAGGCCGCCGGCGGTTCGGAAGATCCCATGGCTCGTGGCCTTTTCGAAATGAGTAACCTGGCCTTTACCGGTCAGCGCAGGCCCGGCCCGGAGCTGCTGGAGGCCATCAGCCCCGCCCGGCTGGTGACGAAGGCCACGCCGCCCATGTTTCTGTGGGCCACGGCGGGAGACCGGCTGGTGCCGGTGCAGCATTCCACGCTGATGGCCACGGCCCTGGCCAACGCGGGCGTGCCTTTCGAAATGCATATCTTTGAACAGGGCGACCACGGCCTTGCCCTGGCGGATCAGTCCACGGCCCACGACGTGGGACAATTGAACCCCGACGCAGCCAGGTGGGCGGGCCTTTGCCAGGCATGGCTGGAAAAACGCTTTGCCCTGAACCTGCCCCAGGAGGCCGGCTGGTAAAATGCATACCGTCCAGGCCCGGGGCATCCTGTCCGCCGAAAAATGCATGAACGTCTACCGGGGCTGCACTCACGGCTGCATTTATTGCGACAGCCGCAGCGTCTGCTACGGCATGGATCATCCCTTTGAAGACGTGGCCGTGAAGGAAAACGCCCCGGAACTGCTGGACAGGGCCCTGCACGGAAAAAAGCGCCGGTGCATGATTCATACCGGGGCCATGTGCGACCCGTATCTCCCGCTGGAAGCCCAATGCCGCCTTACCCGCCGGTGCAACGAAATCATTGCCCGGCGGGGCTTCGGGCTGAGCATTCAGACCAAATCCGACGGGATATTGGAAGATCTGGATCTGCTTCAGCGCATCGCCCGGCAGAGCAAGTGCGTGGCTCAGATGACCCTGACCACCTGCGACGAAAAATTGTGCAAAATTCTGGAACCCGGCGTCTGCGGCACCCGGCGGCGGGCCCGGGCGCTGAAGCAGATGACGCAGGCGGGCATCGAAACCGTGGCGTGGATTTCGCCCATTCTGCCCTTTTTGAACGACACGGAGGAAAACCTCCGGGGCCTGCTGGAGTTTTGCTTTGACGCGGGCGTTAAGGGCATTCTCTGCTGGAACATGGGCGTCACCCTGCGGGAAGGCAGCCGGGAGTATTTTTATCAGGCGCTGTATCGGCATTTTCCGGGCCTGAAGCGGGAATACGCCCGACAATACGGCCTGGCCTACGAGTGCGTCAGCCCGCAAAGCCCGCGGCTCATGGAAATTTTTCACGGCGAATGTGAAAAGCGGGGCGTGATGCATCATGTGGACGAAATCTTCCGGTATCTTCACGAATTCCCCGCCGCCGGAGAACAGCTTTCCTTTTTCTGAACCGCGCAGGCGGTTACCCGCCGGTAAATGGCGCAGCACAGGGGCACGATGGTTTTCAGGTCCGTTTCCGGGGAAGGCTCGGTTCCCATATAGCGCACATACGCGTCGCAGACCATCCACGCCAGCGGCAGCTTCCGGGTTTCGCTTTGGGAAAGTTCGTCCATCTGCTGAACCAGCAGCCCCCGCAGTCGCTCCTCATAGGCACGATGTGCCCCGAGGGATTCCTGAAACCGGGGCGTGTGGGCGTGGGTAAAGCTGTCCGCCACATAGTGCAGGGTCTGCCCCAGAAAGAACCAGTCCACAAGCCGCAGATAGCGCCGCTTTTCCAGGGCGCTCAACCGCCGCACCAGCCAGGGGCATCGGCTGTCGTATCCGTGCCCTCCGGGGCGGCCGGTGCGCAGAAAGCCCCGCAGATAGGTGGCGTAATTGTAATCCGGTTCCACGCAGCCCCACAGGAACGCGGCGCGTTTTCCGGGGGCGGGACTGCCCCAGCGCCGCAATAGAAACTGTCCCAATAACAGATGGCTGTCTGTTTTCATGCAAATCACCCGGTCTTAGTATGGACGGGTTTCCCGGGGTCAATGAGCCCGGTGAAAATATTTTTCAGATATTTTTGATTTGCCTGTTTCAAAGGGCCGGCGGTATGGTATATAATAGACGTAAGCAATCTGCTGCGATCAAACAATCAAGTTTTTAGGAGGATAAAGATTATGAAGAAGTGGGTTTGCCCCGTATGCGGTTATGTTCATGAAGGCGATACGCCCCCCGAGAAGTGTCCCGTTTGCAAGGTGCCCGGCAGCAAGTTCATCCTGCAGGCCGATGAAAAGTCCTGGGCCGCCGAGCACGTGGTGGGCGTTTTCAAGGACATCCCCGACACCGTGCCCGCCGAGGACAAAAAGGCGATCTACGACGGCCTGAAGGCCAATTTTGAAGGCGAGTGCACCGAGGTCGGCATGTACCTGGCCATGGCCCGCGCCGCGCATCGGGAAGGCTATCCGGAAATCGGCATGTACTGGGAGAAGGCCGCCTTTGAAGAGGCCGAGCACGCCGCCAAGTTCGCCGAACTGCTGGGAGAAGTCGTTTCCGCCTCCACCAAGGAGAACCTCACCGTCCGCGTAGAAGCCGAAAACGGCGCCACCG
>CACXHB010000003.1 GCA_902767315.1 uncultured Eubacteriales bacterium | reverse complement strand
GACGACGAGTCCAAGGCCTGGCAGGAAGTCATCAACGACATCCGTTTCCGCAAGGCGCTGGCCATGTCCATCGACGCTGAGGAAATCTGCGACGCCATCTACAACGGTTTTGCTGAGCCCGACACCAAGTATCCCTGCACCCACGACGTCGACGGCGCCAACGCGCTGCTGGACGAAATGGGTATGGTTGATACCGATGGCGACGGCTATCGTGAGACTCCCTCCGGCCTGAAGTTCTCCTTCCAGATTTGGAATTCTGCCGAGGCCAATGACATCGTGCCCACCATCGAACTGTACGTGGAGTTCTTCTCCGAGATCGGCATCAAGGCTGAAGGTTACACCACCGAGTCCACTCTGCGCGATACTTCCGTGAACGCCAACGAAGTGCCCGCCCGCTGCTCCTGGATCCACATGGATATCCTGTGGCACTACTCTGACTGGTTCACCAGCGTATGGTGCCCCCTGTATCAGAAGTGGGTTGACAAGGGCGGCCTGTCCGGCGAGCTGGAAGGCTCCACTGAGTTCCTCGAGCCCTCTGATGATATCAAGCAGTTCTTCCTGAACATCCAGCGTATGTTCACCGAGACCCCCGAAGTTGCCGTCAACGACCTGCTGCCCCAGCTGGCCCAGTTCATGGCTGACAACCTGTATATCATCAATCCCGTGACCAATGTGCAGCAGTGCGTCGTGATCAATTCCGACATCGGCAACGTGCCCACCGGCGGTATCGGCATCTCCTGGAACTTCTCCATGGAGCAGTTCTTCTACAATCATCCCGAAGAGCACTAATTCCCATTAGCGCGATTCAAAGCCCCGGGCCGAAAGGCTCGGGGCAATTTTTTAGCCCGTCGGATGTGCTCCGGCGGGCTTTGGGTTATTCGGCGGATTCGGTTTTCCGGCGCTTCTTCCGGTGGAATATCTGCTTCCATTCGTCTCTGGGCAGGCGGATCATCTGCCAGTATAACCCCAGACCGAAGATGCCCAGCAGCTGCGCCACGGCGGCAATGACGTAGATCAGATAGATGTTCTCTACCTGCGGCCGGCTCAGGTGGATGGAAACCATCAGCGTCCAGAGAATGCCGCTGCCGAAAAGCAGATGCAGTATGGCGGGCAGCTTCCATCGGATGGCGAAGACCTCCGTCATCAGGAAGGAGGCGGGAATGGCGTAGATGAACGCCAGCCAGGCGTGGGACGCATGGAACCCCAGCATGTTCAGACAGGAGAACACGATGGTGGCCACCAGCCATACGCCCCCCACCGCCAATAGCACCGTGAAGGGGGATTGGGCCCGGGCCGCCGCAGGGTCGGCGGTCTCCGGCCCGGCCTCCGAAGGCATGACCTCCGTTTCTTCTTCCGGCAGGGGCGGCGCTTCCTCTCCGGCCAATGCCCCCAGGGTGACCCCGTATAACTGTGCCAGCAGCGCCAGCACGTATACGTCCGGACAGCCCTCGCCCCGTTCCCATTTGGAGACGGACTTGTCGGAATAATTGATGTGGGCCGCCACCTCCGCCTGGGTCAGCCCCGCCTGTTTTCGAAAACGCACCAGATTGGCGGAGAGAATCTGCTTGAATTCAGTCTCTGTCATGTGTCTACTCCGATGATCCCCCGGGAGAAGCCCCCGGCGAGAGAATGTCGTTTTCTCTATTATATGTAGAAATCGCCCCTGTTTCAACGGTTTGCGTGTGAAAAAGGGCAAAATTTGATTCTACTGGGAGGAGAAAAGACCGAAGTCTGTGAATTTGCCGGGGAAATCGGCCATGGAAGGGAACGTGGAGGAAAACGGGCCGTCAGTAGGGTGACAAAGGGGAACTCTACCCGTAAAATAAAATACGTGGTTGCGGCGCGCCTGTCAGGGCTCCCGCGGAAAAACAGGAGGCGAGCAAAATGCGAGAAAACAGTATTTCCATCTGGGGAGATTCCATTGGCAAATGTATTATGTTCGACGCCGACCGGAATCGCCACGTCATCTGCCGGGACAGTTATGAAACCTGCCTGAAGCAAAAGGGCATGGAAATAAAAAATTACGCCGTTATGGGCTGCACGGCCCCCAAGGGCGAAACCCTGATGACCGACGAGCGCATGCGCCGGGGTGGCCTGGCGGTGATCGAATTCGGCGGCAACGACAGCGACCTGGACTGGAAGGCCGTGTGCGACGATCCCGACCGGGAAATGTATCCCGCCAAGGTGTCCATTCCCGATTTCAAAAGTGCCCTTCGGCATATGATTGATCGGGCGCGGCAGGCGGACATGCGGCCCATGCTGGTGACGCCCCTGCCGGTGATGGCGGAAAGATACCTCAACTGGATCTCCCGGGGCCTGGATAAGCAGCGGATCTTGCGCTATCTGGGCAACGCGGAATATATCTATCGCTGGCAGGAGCGCTATGACATCGCCGTGCGGGAAATCGCGGCGGAAACCGGCGTGGAAACCTTCGACATCCGTACCCGGTTTTTGCTGGAAAAGCATCTGGAGGACGCCATGAGCCTGGATGGAATTCATCCCAGCGCCAAGGGACATCAGATCATCAAGGACGCCGTGCTGCGGCAGCTGGCGCTGGCCTGAGGAGGAAGCAGATATGATGTACAAGCGAATCCGTGAATTGCGGGAACAACATGGCTGGACACAGGCCAGCGTGGGTCAGCGGATTAATTTTCCTCAGCGGACGTACGCCTATTACGAAGCCGGTAAGCGCATGCTGCCCCCGGAGGTGATCTGCGCCCTGGCAAAGCTGTACGGGGTCAGCGCCGATTATATTCTGGAGCTCACCGACGAGCCCGTCCGCGCCGCGGCGCAATCCTGAACGAAAAAATAAAATCGGCCCTGTTCCGTGATTTCGGGAACAGGGCCGATTTGTGTGAAAATCAATTCCAGGGCAGCAGCTTTTCCCCCCGCACCAGCACTGCCTTTCTGGCAATGCGGGCCATGGGGTCGTCGGAATGGGAATCGGAATAGAAGGTATCCACCTGCGCGCCGGGAAAGGCCTCCCGGAATCGGCGGACTTTTTCTTTTCCGTGGCAGTTGGGGCCCAGGTAGCGTCCGGTATGCAGATCCACCGGGGAACCCATAACGTGGACGATGCCCAGGGCCTGACAGGCGGGGCGCACCAGATCCTCCGGAGAGGCGGAAATCACCACGTCGTCCGGGCGTTGGGTCTGGGCGTACCAGGAGAAAATTCGGGAAAGATTTTTCTGCCAGAAGTCGCTGAGGGCCTGGTCGATGTTTTGGGCGTGGCCGAAGAAGGCCCGGAACATTTTTTCCTTGAAGGCCTGTTTTTTCCGCAGCTTCAGCCCGAAGAGCAGGGCGTTGCCCAAAAAGCCGGGCACCTGCGCCAGCAGACGGGGCTGTTTCCCAATCAGATACACCAGAAACCGCCGGGTACTATCCCCCCGGAAAAGGGTCTTGTCAAAATCATATACGTTCATAATGAAAAAGATTCGCCGCGGCCGGGGGAATTTCCTGCCGCCGGGGAAAGGATTTCTATTGCATCCGGAGGAAAAGCCGGATATAATAAAATGGAAGTATTCTTTGGATGGAGGACAGGGCGGTGCTGTTTAATTTCGACGCCTTTCTGGCGGATCCCAAGGGACTGATACTGGTGTTCCTGCTGGCGCTGCCGGGGCGGCTGCTGGCGATTTCCGCCCACGAAATGGGCCATGCCTGGGTGGCGTATAAATGCGGCGACCCCACGGCCCGAAACGAGGGACGGATTACCCTGAACCCCATGAAGCATCTGGACCTCATGGGTACGCTGATGATGGTGTTCGTGGGCTTCGGCTGGGCCAAACCCGTGCCGGTGAATCCCAGGAACTATAAGCATTATCGCCGGGACGATCTGCTGGTGTCCCTGGCGGGCATTACCATGAACCTGATTCTGTTCGTGGCGGGCTGCGTGGTGATGTACGTTCTGGTGGGTGTGGCCCTTTCCCGGGCGGCGGCCAATACCTCAAACGACGCGTATTTCCTGGAACAGTACGGCGGGCAGCTGTGCTATTTTATGAAGGGCGTGGATTATACCTACCTTCCGGTGAGCAGCGTTTTGACCTATGCCCCCTATCTCAGCGATTACCTCATCGCCCCGGTGTTTGGGGAAGTGGCGAAATATCTGTATGAAATGCTGATGTATTTCACCATTACCAACCTGATTCTGGCGGTGTTCAACCTGATTCCCGTGCCGCCTCTGGACGGCTATCATGTGCTGAACGACCTGATCCTGCGGAAGCGGAACCTGTTCGTTTCCCCCCGGGTTTCCCAGGTGTTTATGGTGATCCTGTTTGTGCTGATGTTCTCCGGATATACGGATTTCATTTTCGATTGGGTGCTGCGGACGGCCCTTTCCGGCGTGGGCCGGGTGGCGGGGGCTGTGTTCTCCGCCGTGGGGATTTTGTAGCATGGCGTATACCGTGTCGCTCAAGCAGTTCGACGGGCCGCTGGACCTGCTTCTGACCCTCATCGGCAAGGCCCGCATCGACATTCAGGAAATTTTCGTTTCCGAAATTACGGAACAATACCTGGCTTACATGGCCGGCGTGGACGAGCTGGATATGGAAAGCGCCAGCGAATTTTTGCAGATGGCCGCCACGCTGGTGGAGATCAAAAGCCGGGCCATGCTGCCCAAGCCCCCCCGGGTGGAGGACGAGGAAGGCCTTACCCCGGAGGAAGCTCTGGTGCGGCAGCTGACGGAATACAAAAAATTCAAGGAAGCCTCCCGGGAAATGCAGAAGCTGGAAAGCGAAGCCCGGGAAATATTGACCAAATTGCCGGAGGAATTCCCCCTGCCCCCCCAGGAGGTGGAGCTTACCGGGCTCACCCTGGAAAAGCTCACCCGGGCCTTTGCGCGGGTGCTGAAGCGGCTGGAGGAAAGCCGGTCCGGCTCCGGGCCCCAGCGGCATATCCGCCGGGATACCTACACCGTGGGCCAGTGCATGGCTCGAATCGGCCGCATGGTGCGCAAGGGACGCTGCGCTTTTACCGCCCTGTTTGAGGATGCTGCCGACCGGGACGAGGTGATCACCATGTTCATGGCCATGCTGGAAATGGTGAAGCATTCCCGGCTGCACATTTCCCAGGAAAGTACCTATGGAGAAATTTATCTGGAACGGGCGGAAGCGCCCGCCGCACAGGAAATGGAGCATTGAACCTTTTGCCGGGAAAATCGTCTAAAGACCAGGAAGGGGGCGAGACCATGAAACGTTGGATGGCTGGAATTCTGATGCTGGCGATGCTGTGCTCCGTCGCCGCCCTGGGCGAGGAGAACGCGGCGACGCTGGAGACTTACGACGGTGCGCCTTATTATGGAAACAACGCGTATGTTTCCGATTGTACGCCCCTGACGGGCGCTTCCGATGCGGAGCGGGCCAACGTGGAAAACGCCGTGGCCGCCCTGTCCGGCTGGTATATTCCCTATGGAACCAGCTTTTCCTTTAACGACACCGTGGGCCCGCGCACGGCGGAAAACGGCTTCGTGGAAGCGATCAACGGCCGGGGCAGCTACGCCATGGGCGGCGGCGTGGCCCGGGTGGCCACCACGCTGTATCTGACGCTTTTGCAGGTGGACGGCGTTCAGTTCGACGAAATTACCTGCTATGGCGACCGGTTTACGGGCAATTATGTAACCGACGGCGCACTGGCCGTGGTGACGGATTACGCCTCCGGTAGGGACTTTGCCTTCACCAATTACGTCGAGGATATGATGCTGAATTTCTGGATCGAAGGCGACGAATTGTGGTGCGAGGTGGAATTCATGCAGGCGGATCAGGGCGCGTCGGTGGAAGACGGCCGGGTCTGCGTGGCGTCCGCCTGTCTGGAATTGCGCGGCGCTTCCGGCCTGCAGGCCAACGTGCTGCGGGCGGCCTCCAGCGTGGACGGCTATGTGCTGGAAAGCGGCGACAGCTTTTCCTTTAACGCAATCGTAGGCCCCAGAACCGCGGCCAACGGATATGTGCAAGCCGTGAACGGCCGAGGGGTTCGCGTGGTGGGCGGCGGCGTGGCTCAGGTGGCCAGCGTGATGTGGCTGGCCATTAAGGATTTGCAGGGCGTGACCGTTACCGAGAAATCCACCTACGGCAATCGCTACAATCAGGATTATGTGGATTCCTCCGCCGACGCGATTTTGACCGACTACAATGCCGACACGGATTTCGCCTTTCGCAACGATACCGACGCGACGCTGACGATTTTCGTCTACGAAGAGGATGGATATCTGAACTGCGATGTGTATCAGGAGGAAGAAGAGGCGGGTCTGAACTGGTAATAATTTTTGGAAGGGCAATCGGGCCCCGGCGCTCCGCGCCGGGGCCCGATTGCCCTTCCATGGGGGCCCACGGGGGGCGCGCCTTCGGCGCGCCCCCCGT
>CACXHB010000002.1 GCA_902767315.1 uncultured Eubacteriales bacterium | reverse complement strand
CGTTTCCCGGGAGGAAATCCTTCGGGAAATTCACGCCCTGAATCAGGACCCCGCCGTGCACGCGGTGCTGGTGCAGCTGCCCCTGCCTGGGCATCTGGACGAGACGGAAATCTTGAGCGCCGTTTTGCCGGAAAAGGACGCGGACGGTTTTCATCCCCTGAACGCCGGCCGGCTGCTGACGGGAGAAAAAGGGGTTCTGCCTTGCACGCCCGCGGGATGCATGGAATTGCTTCGCCGCACGGGCGTCTCCCTTTCCGGGGCAGAAGCGGTGGTCATCGGCCGCAGCAATATCGTGGGCAAGCCCATGTCCCTGCTGCTTCTGCGGGAAAATTGCACGGTGACCCTGTGTCATTCCCGCACGAAAAATCTCGCCGAGCATGTACGGCGGGCGGATGTGGTGATCTGCGCCGTGGGTCGTCCCGGGCTTGTGACCGGGGAGATGATCAAGCCCGGCGCGACGGTTATCGACGTGGGCATCAATCGTCTGGCGGACGGCCGGGTGGTGGGCGATGCGGATTTTGAATCCGTTTCCGCCGTGGCAGGGGCGATCACGCCCGTTCCCGGCGGCGTGGGCCCCATGACCATCGCCATGCTGATGAAAAACGCTATTTTGGCGGCGGAGCGGCTATGATGGAAAATCGTTTGCCCATCACGGTTTCAGAACTCAATGAATATGTGCGGGTATCCCTGGCGGGCGACCCGCTTTTGCGCTGTATTCGGGTAACCGGAGAAATTTCCGGTTATAAGCAGCACATCAGCGGCCACCGCTATTTTTCCCTCAAGGACGAACGAGCCCGGATTCAGTGCGTCATGTTTCGCCAGAACGCCCAATCCCTGCTGTTTCAGCCCCGGGACGGCATGCGCGTCACCATCACTGGCGCGGTGTCTCTCTTCGTGCGGGACGGGGCCTATCAGCTCTATGCCGAGACCATGGAGCAGCAGGGGGCTGGCAATCTCTTTCAGCAGTTCGAAGCCCTGAAGCGGAAGCTCATGGCGGAAGGTCTGTTCGATCCCGCCCGGAAGCGGGAATTGCCCTTCCGCCCTACGGTCATCGGCGTGGCAACCTCCAAAACCGGCGCGGCGGTGCGGGACATCATCCGCGTGGCCAAGCGCCGGGATCCCGGCGTGGGCATTGTGGTGGCTCCCTGCTCCGTGCAGGGTGAACGGGCGGCGGACGAAATCGTGAAATCCATCCGCCTTCTGAATCGGCAGGGCCAGTCACAGGTGCTGCTGGTGGGCCGCGGCGGCGGTTCCATGGAGGATCTGTGGCCCTTCAATGAGGAAAAGGTGGCCCGGGCCATTGCGGAATCCCGCATCCCGGTAATCTCCTGCGTGGGCCATGAGACGGATTTCACCATTGCGGATTTTGTGGCGGATGTTCGCGCCGCCACGCCCTCCATGGCCGCGGAAATGGCGGTGCCCGTGCGCGCGGAACTGGAAAACGCCCGTCAGGCGCTGAGCCGGCGGCTGCTGCGTTCCCTGGAATCCGGCCAGCGGCTGCGTAGACTGCGGCTGGAAAAGTGTATGGCCTCCGCCGCGCTGTCAGACCCCGCCCGGCTCACCGCCGGCCCCCGGGAAAAGACGGCGCTTTCGGAAAAACGTCTGCGGGAAGCCATGGCCAAACGACTTTCCACAGAAAGCGCGCGTCTTTCGGAATTGAATCGCACCCTGCGGGCGGTGAGCCCCCAGGCGGTGCTGGACCGGGGCTATGCCGCGGTGAAAAAGGGCGGATGCTACGTCTCCCGGGCGGAACAGCTCCGTAGCCGGGATCAGATCGAGCTCATACTTTCGGACGGTGTCCGACGGGCGCAGGTGCTGGAGGAGGAAGAACATGGCGGCAAAAATGACCTATGAAGCGGGCATGCAGGAACTGGAAGAGCTGGTTTCTCGTCTGGAATCCGGAGACATGCCTTTGGAAGAGAGCTTCAAGGCCTTTGAAAAGGGCATGAAGCTTTCGGAGAAATTAAAAAAAATGCTGGATGATACGGATGCGCGGGTGCTGGAACTGACCGAAAACGGCCAACGCCCTCTGGATCCGGAGGAGGATGTATGAAAAATTTGAAGGAATACGCGTCGCTGGTAAACGCCCGCCTGGAGGAGCTGCTGCCCAAGCTGCCGGAGGGCTCCTGCGAAAAGGGCGAGGGCATGCCCTGGCTGCTGGCCGACGCCATGCGCTACAGCCTGCTGGCGGGGGGCAAGCGGCTTCGCCCCTGCATGCTGCTGGCGGCGGTGGATATGCTGGGGGGCGATATCAACGAAGCGCTGGATATCGCCTGCTGCGTGGAAATGATTCACACCTATTCCCTGATTCACGACGATCTGCCCGGCATGGATAACGACACCATGCGCCGGGGCCGTCCCACCAACCATGTGGTTTTCGGGGAAGGCCAGGCCATTCTGGCGGGCGACGGATTGCTGAACTTCGCCTTTGAACGGATGCTGGGCTGCGCCCTGCGCCACCCCGGCCGGGAAGCGGCTTTTCTGAAGGCCGTTTATGAAATCGCCTCCGGCTCCGGCGTTACCGGCATGATCGCCGGCCAGGTGATGGATCTGTATTGCGAAAATAACCGGGTGGGCGGCGCGGATGAGCTGGAGTACATTCAGCTGGG
>CACXHB010000001.1 GCA_902767315.1 uncultured Eubacteriales bacterium | reverse complement strand
TACCCTCAATACCGCTGACGGCCGCAAAACCTTCGGCGTGGGCGAGACCCTTCAGCTGCGCTTCGAGACCGACAGTCCCGTGGCCGGGGTGACCTACAAGCTCAGCAATCGCCGGGCCGCCACCCTCTCCGCCGACGGCACGCTGACCTTGAAGCGCACCGGCAAACTGACCATCACCGCCACTACTTACAACGGCATTTCCACCAAGCTGACCCTGACCATCAAACGCGCTCCCAAGTCCGTTTCTCTGAAATTGAGCCGGAACGTACTGGGCGTGGGCCAGTCCGCCAAGCTGACCGGCGCACTCTCCAAGGGAGCTGCGGGGGGCTACGAACTGACGGTGACCGGCGACGCGGTGCGGCTGGAAGGCGACCGGATCGTCGCCGTCGCCCCGGGCGAGGCCGTCGTTACCCTGCGCACGTACAACGGCCACAGCGCCCAAGTGCAGGTAACGGTCTGTCCGGAGCCCACGTATCTGAAGCTGTCTCCCGAAGAAAACCGGCTGGCCGTGGGCGGCAGTCTGCGTCTGGGGGTGGAAATGGATCCGGGAACCATGAGTGAAGTGCGCTTCGAAAGCTCGAATCCCGCCGTGGCGCAGATCGGCGAAGACGGCGCAATCCATGGCGTCAGCGTAGGCGACGTTCAGATTACCGCCGTGACGGCCAACGGCTTCAGCGCCAGCGCGGTGGTGCACGTACTGCCCGCGCCGGAGCGCATCGCCCTGGCGGCGCTGCCGGAACTCGGCGTGGGCGAAAGGTTCCAGCTGATTCCGGAGGTCTTCCCGGAAAATTCCGTAGGAAATTACACTTACAGCAGCAGCAATTCCAAGGTGGCGCGAATCGACGCGAACGGCGTGATTTCCTGCTACGCCACGGGCAAAACCACCATTACCGTGAAATGCGGCGCGTGCGTGGTCAAGCGGCAATTGACCGTGCGCAAATATGCCGATCTGCATTCTGCGGATGCTGTGGCCCATCGGGGCGCTTCCGGTTATTATCCGGAAAATACCCTGGAAGCCTTCCGGCACACGAAGGATTACGGCGTCACGCAGGTGGAGCTGGACGTGCGCAAAACCGCCGACGGCCAATTGGTGGTGTTCCACGACGCTACTATCCGCATCGACGGCCAGAGCCGGCGCATTGACAGCCTGACTTACGCGGAACTGAAGGCCGCAAAGCCGGACGTCTGCCTGCTGAACGAAGCCCTGGCTGTCATCGGCGAATGCGGCCTGTACGCCCATGTGGAAATCAAGGATTATTCCATCACCTCCCAGGTGACGGAATGCGTGAAAGCCAGCGGCGTGTCCGATAAGGCCGATTACCTGTGCTTTGATTCCACGGTGCTGCGCAACGTCAGCGCCATCGATCCCAACGCCCGGCTGACCTACATCATCAGCTCCCGGGACAAGCTGGCCCTCGTAAGAAAGAATCCCGCGTCCCTGCAGGGATTCACCACCATCTCCATTCAGTACAAGCTGATCACCGCCGACATTGTGCGCGAGATGCATCTGCAGGGCAAAAAGGTCACCGCCTGGACGGTGGACAACCCCAAGGACATCAGCCGCCTGCGCAAAATGGGCGTGGACTGCATCGTCACCAATTATCCGGACCGGGCGGCCCGGTAAAAAGAGCGCCGGGCACGCGATTGCCCTCCGTTTCATAGGATGCCGTGAAGTATCGCAAAAAAGAGGTGATCCCTCTGAAGATATTCTACGGCATCCTTCTTCCTTTTTGGGGCACGACTCTGGGCGCAATCTGCGCGTTGTTTCTAAAAAAACAGCTGCGGCCCGGCCTATGCCGTGGGCTGTCCGGATTCGCCGCGGGGGTAATGACGGCGGCTTCCGTCTGGAGCCTGCTGATTCCCGCCATTGACCAGAGCAGCACCCTGGGCGTTTGGGCCTTTCTGCCGGCAGCGGCGGGGCTTTGGCTTGGGGTGGGCTTTCTGGCGCTGCTGGACCTGCTCCTGGCCAAATGCCGCCCCGGCAGGCGCGGACTGAGCCCCACGGCGCTGCTGATTCTGGCGGTAACGCTGCACAACCTGCCCGAGGGCATGGCCGTTGGCGCGGCTTACGCCGCCTGCGGCGCGGGAGAAAGCACCGCCGCAGCCGCCGCGCTGGCCCTGGGCATCGCCCTGCAGAACTTTCCGGAAGGGGCCATCGTCTCCCTGCCCCTGCGTTCTCAGGGGGCGGGCAAGGGCCGGGCCGTGCTGGCCGGCGTGCTCTCCGGGGCCATAGAGCCCCTGGGCGCGGCGCTGACGCTGGCGGCGGCGCAAATCGTAGTGCCCGCCCTGCCCTGCCTGCTGGGCTTTGCCGCGGGAGCCATGCTTTACGTAGCGGCGGCGGAACTGATTCCGGAATCCGCCCGGGAGACCTCCCCCACTTTCGCAGGCGCGACCTTTTCCGCGGGATTTACGGTGATGATGGTTCTGGACGTGGCTCTTGGGTAACGGTTTTCCCCAAAAACAACCATCGGCCGGAGGGAAAGCTATCCCATCCGGCCGAAATTTTGATTCGTCTTATTTTGCGAAATTTTCCAGAGAAGCCGCGTCCAGCTTGTCATAACGGGCGATGAATCCCGCCAGCTCGGAGGCGATTTCCTTCGCGCCGCCCACCTTGGCGCTTTCGATGTTCAGGGGCAAAAGCGGATCGTGCAGGGAAAGGCGCAGCAGGAACCAGCCGTCCCCATGGGCCTGATCCAGATTCACCCGAACGCCCTCGTAATTGCTGGGAGCCAGGCTCCAGCCGGGCTGGTTGGCGGCATAGGCTGTCAGATCGTCGATCACCTGCTGGCCATAGGGCTTGAAGTCCTCCTGCAGGATATTCATGCGGAATTCCACGCTTTCGGCGGGCTCTTCCAGGCCGTCGATGAGGGATTCCAGGGTATAGCCCATTTTGCGGCCCCGGGCCAGCTCGATCAGCAGCTTGGTCACCAGATATGCGCCGTCGTCCAGGAAATAATTCTCCTTCAGCGCACCGTGACCGGAGGTTTCGATGGCCAGCTGGCTATCCTGCCCCTGGGCGTTCAGGCGGATGGATTCATTGATGACGTTGCGATAGCCCCGCTTGAAGCGATGATGCACGCCGCCCTTTTTCTCGATGAATTTGGCCAGGCCCGTGGAGGTAATGGAATCGGTGACGATGGTGGTGCCGGGATGCTCCCGCAGCAGAATGGCGGAAAGCATGGCGATCAGGCGGTTGCGGTTCAATTCGCTGCCGTCATTCAGTACCGCGCCGGCCCGGTCCACATCGGTGTCAAAGATAATACCCAGATCCGCGTGGCTCTCCGCCACGGCTTCCCGGATGCTCTCCATGGCCTGCTCGTTTTCGGGGTTGGGAATGTGATTGGGGAAGCTGCCGTCGGGCTCCAGGAAGCGGCTGCCGCGGGTATCCGCGCCCAGGGGCTTCAGCACCTTGTCCACGTAGAATCCGCCCGCGCCGTTGCCTGCGTCCACCACCACGCGGAAGCCCTTCAGGGGCTGGTCCTCGCCGGTGGCCTTGCGGATTTTGTCGGCCAGAATGGCGGAATATTCGTTCATGAATTCGCCGGCTTCGAAGGTGCCTACCTCCATGCCGGTGGTTTCGCTTCCGCCGGCCAGCGCCAGGATCTCCTTAATATCGCTGCCCTCCAGCCCGCCGCCGTCGGTAAAGAACTTGAAGCCGTTGCGGTTAAACGGCAGATGGCTGGCGGTAATCATCACCGTGCCGTCAAACTTGAAACCCTCGGTCACGGTGGCCATGAACATGGCGGGGGTGCTGGCCATGCCGAAGGAAGTCACGTGCAGACCGCTTTTCACCATCTCGTCGCAGAGCCAGGCGCTGAGCTGTTCGCCGGACAGCCGGGAATCCCGGCCCACGGCCACCCGCAGGTTCAGAGATTTGCCGGTTTTCTTCATCAGCCACAGCGCAAAGCCCCGGCCGATATCCCTACAGGCCTGCTCGGTCAGGTTCACATGCTGTCCCTCGACGCCCTCCAGGGCCACGCCGCGAATATCGCTGCCGTTTTGCAGCTTTTTATAATCCATTTGTATTGCCTCCTTGCCCGTTTTCGGGAAATGAAGATTCTGACCCTATTTTAGCATCTTTGCCCCCCAGAATCAACCGCGCACCTTTCCTCGGGCAAAATATTCTTGCATACGCGATTCAAAAAAGGGAGAGGCGCAGGCGCGTCTCTCCCAATTTCTGTTTTCGATTATGCCAGAGAAATGACCTCGATGCCCCGGGCGCGGAAGGGTTCGAAATCCCGCCGGGGTTCCCGGGTGGTGTCGAAGCCGGGGGCGTATTCCATGCCCGCCATGGGATATTTGGCTCCCGCCGTCTGGTGATAGGGCAAAAGCTCCACCCGCACCAGGCGTTTTGCGCCCGCCAGGCGCTCGGCCAGGCGATCCAGATTTTCCCGGCCGTCGTTGATTCCGGGCATCAGGGGCACGCGGATGATGAAATCCCTGTCCCCTGCGCAGAGCAGATCCAGATGGCGCAGGATGGGCCCGTTATCTACTCCCGTCCACTTTTTGTGCTCCGCCGGGTCCATGTGCTTTACATCCATGAGGATGAAATCCATGTCCTCCATCACCTGGGCAAACACCGAATCCGCGCAATAGCCGCAGGTTTCCACCGCCTTATGCAGCTGGGGAAGAAGCTTTACCGTCTCGTGGACGAAGGCCCACTGGAGGGTGGGCTCGCCGCCGGAGAAGGTCACGCCGCCGCCTTCGAACACGGCGCTTTTTTTCAGTTTTTCCGCCAGCTGTTCCGGCTCCATCTCCTGGCCGGCCATGCGCCGCAGGCCCTGGGGACAGGCGGGAATGCACTTCCCGCAGGCGACGCAGTGTTCCGGATGGGGACAGACGGCCCGGCATTTTCCGCAATGGGTACAGGCCGCCACGCTGACCATCAGCTGAGGTTTTGGGGAAAGGCCCTCGGGATTGTGGCACCAGCGGCATCTCAGGGGGCAGCCCTTCAAAAACACCGTGGTGCGCACTCCCGGGCCGTCGTATACGGCGAATTCCTTAACGTCAAAAACCGTGCCCTTCATTTCAGGGCTTCTCCACCACGGGATACACGCTGAAAGGCTCGTCGTGGATGTTCTTGTAAGCCCAGTATTCGTGACGGGTATCGCCCTTGAGGATCAGCTTCTTGCCGTTTTTGGTGAACCACTTCTCGGGCTTTTCCGGGTCGAAGGCCACAGAAACCGGATTGGGCGCACCCATGGCCGCATAAAGCAGCGGGCCGTATTCCACCGCCCAGCGCTCCTTGCCCACCAGTTCCTCGCCGCCAGAGTATTTGGTGGTCTTCAGGGAGAAGGCGAAATCGTATTCGAACACGTCGCCGGCCTTTACGTCCGAATGGATCTCGTAATAGGACTTGCCGTCCTTAACGGACCAGCGGGGAATGCGCACATGGAGCTTCACGGGATGCTCCGCCTTTTCGATGACGATCTTCACATGGCCGTCTTCGGGCATGTTGGTTTCAGTGCGCAGGGTCACGCCGTTGGGCAGCTCCGCCCGAGACTGGGCAAACAGATCCACGTACACGTCGTTTTCGGCGTAGCTGTACACAAACTGGGGCAGCAGGCCCGCCAGCCGGGTGCCCAGGGAGGCGCAGCAGGTAGCCCGATCCAGATAACGATAATCCTTGGTGCGCTCCAGGAAGTTCAGGTAATGATAGCCCACGTCCCCCACCTGGGCGGCCAGCAGCACGTTGTAGATGGAATTTTCCATCTCGTCCACGTAATGGGCCTCGTCGGGGAACAAAAGGTGCATCCGCTGGTTCAGCAGAATCCAGAAATTGGTGGAGCACAGTTCGTTGTAGCTGTGCTTGGGACTGAGCCAGTTGCAGCCGGGCCAATAGGTGTCGAATTCGCACATATTGATGCCGCCGCCCACGTGCTGCCACTTATCCTCATACATATGCAAAGCGCTCTTCACCGCGTCGATGTAAATCGCCTCGCCGGTGGCGCGATACAGATCCAGATAGCCCTCCAGGGTGGTGAGCAGGGTGGAATGGGGATGGTTGCCGGGGTGGTCGTAAATGGCCCGATGGTCTCCGGCGATAACCTGCTTCAGCCACCAGGTTTCCTGGTAATGATCGATGGCCACCTGCATGTCTTCCCACTTGCCGTTGGGCGCGTCATACATGCGGGTGTTGGCCAGGATGCCCTGGAAGCCCAGGTTCAGATCCTTCACATAGGGCAGGACGTTGGAATGGTTGAAATAATCCGCCATGTCCCGGGCCAGTTCGAAGGCCCGGCTTTCCCCGGCGTAGCCCGCGTCCAGCAGACCGAAGGTGATCCACGCCCGGGTGTAATTGGGATATTCCTTGGTGTCAAACTGCTCCCGGGGAATGGGGATGATAAATCCGTCTTCGTCCCGGCATTCGTCCATTTCCGCGATCAGGCCCTGCACCATGGCCCGGAGGGTTTCGTCCTCCTGCCACAGAAGCGCGGTGCCCGCACCCATCATGAATTCGCCGGCAGTCTGGCCCTTGAGGTTATTTTCGAAATGGCCCGCGTCGCCCGCGTAGGGAACCCCGGGGGCAGGCTTTCCCTTGTGCACCCGGTACCAGTAGAGCATACGGTCCATGTCAAACTTTTTCAGGAAATTGACGTTGTTTTCAAACGCGTCCTTCAGCGCGCCGCCGGTAAGCTGCACGCCGCCCATGGGCTTATTGATTCGATATTCCACCGCATATTTTCCCATGTTTTCATCCTCCAATTGACATTTGGATATTCGTCTTTTATAATAACATAGGTTTCACGTTTTATCAACCTTCAGGAGGAATTCCCCATGAACGATTTTGATATGCTCAAACAGCTTCAGCGCCCCACTGGCAAGGTGAAAATGGTGCTGGATACCGATGCTTACAATGAAATCGACGACCAGTTCGCCATCGCCTACGCCCTGCTGGCCCCGGAGAAAATCGACCTGCAGGCCATTTACGCCGCGCCCTTTTTTAACACCAGATCTCAGGGCCCCGAGGACGGCATGGAGCGAAGCTACAACGAAATTCTGAAGCTTCTGCGCCTGGCGGGCCGGGAAGACATGATCTCCAAGACCTTCAAGGGGTCCCGCGGCTATCTGAAGGACGAAAAGACCCCCGTGGAATCCCCCGCGGTGGAGGATCTCATCGAAAAGGCCCGGGCCGCTTCTCCGGAGGCGCCTTTGTACGTGGTGGCCATCGGCGCCATTACCAACGTGGCTTCCGCCTTTATCAAGGCCCCGGAAGTGGCCAAAAACACCGTGGTGGTCTGGCTGGGGGGCCACGCCTGGCACTGGCCGGACACCCGGGAATTCAACATGATGCAGGACGTGGCCGCCGCGCGGGTGATCTTCGATTCTGAGGCGGCGCTGGTGCAGCTGCCCTGCATGGGCGTGGTGAGCCAGTGCACCGTCACCCGGCCGGAACTGGAATACTGGCTGAAGGGCAAAAATCCCCTGGCGGATTATCTGGCGGAAAACACCATCGCCGAAGCGGAATCCTACGCCGCCGGCACCGCCTGGAGCCGCGCCATTTGGGACATCACCACCGTGGCCTGGATTGTGGACACGGAAAAGAAGATCGTCTGCGACCGCATCGAACGGCGGCCCATTCCGGAATATGACGATCATTACGGATTCGACGGCCGGCGGCCGTGGATGCAGTACGTCTGGCACATCAACCGGGACGCGCTGTTTACCGACCTGTTTACCCGGCTGACCCGGGGCTGAAAAACACAGAAAAGAGCGGTGAAAGCACATGCGCATGCGCGCGAAAAAATGGGTAAAGCCGGAGCTTGAGATCTGTCCTTATTACATTCAGAACCCGCTGCCTCTGCGGGGGCAATGGCGGAGCCTTTTCCCCAAGGAACAGCCCTTTCACGTGGAATTGGGCTGCGGCAAGGGCTTTGCCACGGCAAAGATGGCCCGCGAAACCCCGGAGGTCAACTTTCTGGCGGTGGATCTGTGCAGCACGGTGCTGGGGGTGGCCCGGCGGAACATCGCCGCCCAATACGGCGAGGACCCGGTGGACAACATCCGCCTGACCCATTTCAACATCATGTGGGCTTCCCGCTTTCTGGCGGCGGAGGATCGGGTGGATCGGATTTACATCCAGTTCTGCAACCCCTGGAATCAGAAGGCCAGCCAGCACAAGCGCCGGCTGACCCATCCCCGGCAATTGATGCAATACCGGGAATTTCTCACGGAGGACGCGGAAATCTGGTTCAAAACCGACGACGATCCCCTGTTCGCCGCCTCCCAGGAATATTTCGCCGCCTGCGGCTTTCAGGAAAAATACGTCACGCTGGATCTGCATGCCTCCGGCTTTTCCCCCAATTTCGTCAGCGAACACGAAAAGCTGTATGCCGATCAGGGAGTACCCATCAAATTCGGCGTTTATCAGAAAAAGCCCCTGCCCGCGGATTTCGTCCTGCCGGAATAAGGGCAAAAGCGGCTCCCCTCGGAACGCATCCGAAGGGAGCCGTTTTTTGTATCCAATGGTTTCAGCCGGCCTTCACGGAATATTCCGTTACGCCCACCACAGTTTCGCCGTCGATCTGCAGGGCGGTGGGCCGGTCGAATTTCACGGAAATTTCCCGCCCGGTGAGCACGTCCACCATTTCCCGGTGCTTCACGTGCTCGCCCTTGAAAATGCCGGGAAAGACCAGCAGGGTTTTGAGCTTGCTGGGGCAATGGAGCACCACCACGCTGGCGGTGCCGCCGTTTTCCAGGCGATTCTGGCCCGGGGCCACCATCATGCCGCCGCCATAATAACGGCCGTTCATGGTGGGCGCAAGCCACACGTGGCGATATTCATGCCGCGTTCCGTCCACGGTCACCTGGGCCTTCCGGGGCCGGAATTTGGCCAGCAGGCCCTTGATGGCGATGGCGGTGTAATTTACCTTGGTTTCCCCCCGGGCCTTCAATGCGTCACCGGTTTCGCAGCAATAGCCGTCGATGCCGTAACCCACGCCGTTGAGGAACAACCGGGTTTTGCCCTGCACCTGCACCCGGGGAAGGTTTTGCAGATAGGCGTTGATGCACACGGGCGTATCCCCCGCCTTGCCCAGATCGGCCATGAAATCGTTGCCCGTGCCCGCGGGATAATACCAGATTTTCTGCCGGGGCACGTTGTTTTCCACGGCGTTGGCAAAATGATTCAGCGTGCCGTCGCCCCCAACCAGATAAATTTCGTCGGAAGAGGCCAGGTTTTTCACAAGCACCGAAACATTGGTGCAGGTCACGTCCCGCATCTCCGGGCGGTCGAGCTTCAGGCGTTTTGCCATTTCCTCCGCGCGGGAGCGGCAATTGCCCGTGCCCGCCAGGGGGTTATAGAGAATATATGTCATGGTGAAAAAATCCTTTCCGGAGAGAAGTCTTTGGTATCCTGATTTCAGAATAACCGATTCTCCCCGGAAAGGCCATGGACAAACGCCGAAAAGCTGCCTATATTTCAGACATTTTTCCCGGAATGCACAAGTTTTTCCACACGTTTCAGACCGATTGCTGTTTGGGCAGAAGCTTTTTGCTGCGCCAGAGGAAGATGACGCAGGTGGTGCAGGAGGCCAGGAAATCGCTTACCGGCTCCGCCAGCAGAAGGCCCCACACTCCCAAACCGCCCACCCGGGGCAGAATCAGCGCCAGGGGCAGCAGCAGAATCAGCTTGCGGTTCATGGCCAGGAACATGGAAATCTTCGCCTGCCCCAGGGCCATCAGCGTCTGCTGACAGGATGCCTGCAGCCCGATGACAGAAAGCCCCGCCAGGAACAGCCGCACGCAGGGCTTGCCCATCTGAATCAGTTCCGGGTCTGAAGTAAACATGCGCATGAACAGCCCCGGGAACAGTTCCACAACGGCAATGGCCGACAGGGTAAAGATCAGCAGGGTTTTCAGCATCTTCCAGAAGGTCTGCCGCACCCGGTCGTAGCGCCCCGCGCCATAATTATAGCCCACCAGCGGTTGGGCCCCCTGGCCGAAGCCGCTCACCGGCAGCCAGACGATCTGCGTCAGGGAAAAGCAGATGGACATCAACGCCACATACCGGTCGTCGCCGTATTTCTGCATGCCGTTATTGAACGCCAACTGCACCAGGCATTCCGTGGACTGCATCACAAAGGGGGAAAGTCCCAGCCCCAGCACAGGCGAGAGCACCTGCCAGTTCAGGCCCATATCCCGCAGGCGCACGTGCAGTCCGGACTTTTTCCCGTTCAAGAAGCACACCACCCACACGGCGGAAACGCCCTGACTGAGAATGGTGGCCAGCGCCGCCCCCTGTACGCCCATGTGGAAGCCGTAAATCAGAATCGGATCCAGACAGATATTCAGCGCCGCCCCGATACACACGGTGACCATGCTCATTTTGGAAAAGCCCTGGTTGGTGATAAACACGTTCAGGCCCAACGTCAGCTGCACAAACACCGTGCCCAAAAGATAGATGAAAATGTACCCCGACGCGTAGGGCAGGGTGTTTTCGCTGGCGCCAAAGGCCATGAGAATGGTATCCCGCAGGGGCAGAAACACCGCCATCAGCGCCGCGGAAAGGATGAGCAGCAAAGTGACGCAGTTGTTCAGAATCTTCTGCGCCAGTTCGCCGTCGCCCTTGCCCATGGCGATGGAGGCCCGGGCCGCGCCGCCGCCCCCTACCAGCGAGGCGAAGGCGCTGACCAGCATGGTGATGGGAAAGGTCACACCCAATCCCGCCAGCGCCAGCGCGCCGGTTTCCGGAATGTGCCCCACATAGATTCGATCCACAATATTATAAAGGAGATTGACCATCTGAGCCAACACCGTGGGAATGGCCATTTCCCACAAAAGCTTGCCCACCGGCTCCGTGCCCAGCCGGGCGCTGGATTGCATTTTCTGCATACGCATCCTCCCCTGCCCTATTTCTGGGCCGCAATCTGTTCCGCCAGTTCGTTCAGGTAAACCCAGCGCTCCATTTTTTCTTCATGAGCCTTTTCCAGAGCGGCTTTTTCCTCGATCAACCGCTGCAGGGTCACGTAATCGCTGGCGTTTTGGGCGATTTCCGCCTCTTTTTCCTGAATCTGCTCTTCCAGATCCGCGATGTCCTGGTCGATGGTGTCGTATTCCCGCTGCTCCTTGAAGGAAAATTTCAGCTTTTTGTTTTTGGGCCGGGGCGCTTCCGGGGAATTTTCCCGGGGCTTCGGCTTTTCCGCCTGCTTTTCCTGGATGCGCTTTTGCAGGTAATCCGCGTAATTTCCCACGTATCGGTAAACTTCTCCATCGCGCACCTCGAAGATGGCGTTGGCGATTTTATCCAGAAAATATCGGTCATGGGACACCGCCAGCACGGCCCCGGGGAATTCCGTGAGATAATCCTCCAGCACCGTGAGGGTTTCAATGTCCAGATCGTTGGTGGGTTCGTCCAGCAGCAGGATATTGGGGGCGCTCATGAGCACGCCCAGCAGATACAGCCTGCGCCGCTCGCCGCCGGAAAGCTTGCCGATGGGGGCGTACTGCATCTCCGGCGGGAACAGGAAGCGTTCCATCATCTGGCTGGCGGAGAAGGTGCCCTCCCCCGTCCGCACGCTGCCGGCGATTTCCGCAATGTAATCATAGGCCCGCTGGTTCAGGTCCAGCTCCTTGCCCTCCTGGGTAAAATAGCCGATCTGCACCGTGCCGCCCATGTCCACTTCTCCCCTGTCCGGAGCAAGCCTTCCGGCCATCAGGTTCAAAAGGGTGGACTTTCCCGCGCCGTTTTTGCCCACGATGCCGATTCGGTCGTCCCGAAGCACGGTGTAGGAAAAATTCCGAATGATCTCCCGGCCATCGAAGGCCTTGGATACGTCCCGAATTTCCACGGTCTTGCGGCCCAGCCGGCTGGCGGCCGCCGCCATTTCCACCTTTTTTGCCTCCTGGGGCGCTTCCTGGGCCTTCAGCGCCTCATACCGGGCAATGCGCTCGGTGCTTTTGGTGGTTCGCGCCCGGGCGCCCCGCATGATCCACTCGTATTCCTTTTTCAGAAGGGCCTGACGCTTGCGCTCGCTGGCCCGGGTCATTTCCTCCCGCTGGGATTTCAGTTCCAGATATTTGGAATAATTGGCTTCGTAGCCGTACAATTTGCCGCCGTCCAGTTCCACAATGCGGCCCACCACGTTTTCCAGAAAATATCGGTCGTGGGTCACCATCAGAAGCGCGCCCTTCCGGCGAATCAGCTGTTCCTCCAGCCAGGCCACCATGTCCCCGTCCAGATGGTTGGTGGGCTCGTCCAGAATCAGCAGCTCCGCCGGGCGCACCAGCGCCTCTGCCAGCGCCACGCGCTTGCGCTGGCCGCCGGAAAGAGCGCCGATTTTTCGGGAGAAATCGTCGATGCTCAGTTTGGTCAGCATGGTTTTGGCCTGAAATTCGTTTTCTTCCCGGAAGGCCTCCCCCAATCCGGCAAAGACCTGATCCAGAATATCCATTTCGTCGTGCATTTCCGGCGTTTGGGAAAGCATGGAAATCCGCACGCCGGGATCGGCGCTCACCCGGCCCGAATCCGGGGCTTCCCGGCCGGCCAGTATCTTCAAAAGGGTGGATTTACCCGCGCCGTTTCTGCCAATCAATCCGATTTTATCCCCGGCGTTCATATAAAGCTCCACATCCGTCAAAAGCGGACGGCCGCCGAAATTTTTCGATATTTTTTCCGCCGAAAGCAGCATGTTTTCTTCTCTCCCGCCTGTGTTTTCGCGCCCACGGGCGCCCACAACAGTATAGCACAAATGCGCGGAAAAGCAAAAGCTCCCCTGACGAAAAATCAGGCAAAGGCGGCTTTCTGCCTGAATTTCGGGCAGATTTTCCCGGATGCGTATTGTATTTCCCGGAGAAATATGGGATACTATTTCCTGTAAACGGAAGCCGCAGGAAAAGAAAGGAGACCTCATCATGGATCAGATCGGAGAAGGCATTCGCAAGTTGATTTTGGCCGGCATCGGCGCGGCGGCAATGACCAAGGAAAAGTCCGAAGGCATTTTGCAGGAACTGGTGAAAAAGGGCGAGCTGACGGTGGAACAGGGCAAGGTGCTCAACGAAGAGCTGAAGCACGACCTGAAGCAGGCCATTCGTGAAAACGTGACAGTAAACGTGGTGCGGCCTCAGGCGGAGGACGTAATGCAGGCCGTGGATCACATGGACGACGAGGCCCTGGAGGCGCTGAAACAGAAGATCGCCCAGGCCCAGGCGGCCCGGAAGCCCCAGGAAAGCGCCGAAGAAGCCGCAGCGGAACCTTCCGAAGAACCCGCGGAAGAAGACCGCGCATAAATCGCACATAAGGGGAATCGCACATGGCGGTACGCAACGAAAATAAAACGGAAAACCGGCAACGGTTGATGGAAATCATGGAGGTCGTGCGCCGCCATGAGATCACCCGGGGCATTACCCCGGAAAAGCTTTGCGCCATTGTGGAGGATCTGGGTCCAACCTTTATTAAGCTGGGCCAGATCCTTTCTATGCGTTCAGACATTCTGCCCAAGGAATATTGTCAGGCGCTGACGAAGCTGCGCTCTCAGGTGGCGCCCATGCCCTACGAGCAGGTGGTTTCCATTGTGGAATCCTCCTACGGCCGGCCGCTGGAGGAAGTGTTTTCCTCCTTTGACCCCCAGGCTTTGGGCAGCGCGTCCATCGCCCAGGCCCACGCCGCGGTGCTGAAATCCGGGGAGAACGTGGTGGTCAAGGTGCAGCGGGAAGGCATTCACGACATTATGAGCCGGGACATTATGCTGCTGAAGCAGGCCTGCAAGCTTTTGAAATACACGCCGGTGGGCGGACTGGTGGATTTCAACCAGGTACTGGACGAAATGTGGCTGGTGGCTCAGGAGGAAATGAATTTCCAGACCGAGGCCGCCAATCTGGAAAAATTCCACAAGCTCAATGAGGAGGTCAATTTCGTCGCCTCCCCCACCCTTTTCCGGGAATACACCACCACCCATGTGCTGGTGATGGAACGCATCGACGGATACGCCATCGACGACCACGAGAAGCTCACCTAGGCGGGATACGACCTGGCCGAAATCGGCGCGAAGCTGGCGGACAATTACGTCAAGCAGATCATGGAAGACGGCTTCTTCCACGCGGATCCCCATCCGGGAAATCTGCGGGTGCGGGATGGAAAGATCGTGTGGCTGGATATGGGCATGATGGGTTCCCTTTCCGAACGGGAGCGGGGGCTCATCGGCAAGGCAATTTCCGGCATTGCCCGGGGCGACGTGAATCTCTGCCGGGACGCGGTGCTGGGGCTGGGACAGTTTTCCAAAAAGGCGGACAAGCGTCAGCTTTACCGGGACGTGGAGGATCTGCTGGATCAGTACGGTTCCGCCAGCCTGGGCGACATGGATCTGGCCCGGGTGTTCGAAGATCTGACGGAGGTCATGAAGCGCAACGGTATCTCCATGCCCGGCAGCCTGACCATGCTGGCCCGGGGGCTGGCCACCATCGAGGGGGTCGTTGCGGCGCTGAGCCCGGAAATCAACGTCATGAACGTGGTCACCGGCCGGCTCAGCGGACAGCTGCTTCAGAATATCGACTGGCGGGCGCAGCTTTCTCAGGACATCCGCGCCACCTACGAAAGCATGCACAAATCCCTGGAAATCCCCGCGGTGCTGGCGGACGTGATGCGCGCCGGGCTAAAGGGCGAGCTGAATTTCGGCGTGGAAACCCGGCCCAGCCCGGAGGTTGCGCCGCTGGTTCGGGAAATCGCCCGGAAGGTATGTCTTGTTCTGCTGGCGGGGGCGCTGCTGATCCTGGCGGGATTGGTGGTTCAGGCGGAGCCCCAGGCCGGCGGTGTGTCGGTTTATTCGCTGATTTGCTTCCTGCTGGCGGCGGGACTGTCGGTGGCCGCCTTTCTCAAGCCCCGGGGCCGGGGTTGAAACCGGGCGAAAATGCGTGTATAATGGATGAAACATCCCTGCAGAAACGGAGCGCATTTTTATGAAGCGATACTTATTCGGTCTCGATGAGAAGCATCCCGCCGCCTCTGCAAAGCTGCTGGTTCAGCGCGGCTACGACGGCGTTGTCCTTTCCGGAAAGAACCCCGACGCGTTTCAGGCGGCGAAGGACGCGGGCCTGGAAACCTGGCTGTGCTACGGCGCGTTTTCCCTGGGCGAATTTGACCCGGCAGTTTACGGCGCGGTAGACGCGCTGGACCGCAGCGCCCCCTGGTTCGGCTCCTCCTGCCCCAACGCGGCGGAAGTGGCGGAACACAACCTGCAAATGGCCCTTCAGGCGGCGGAAAAATGCGCGCCCACGGGCGTGATTGTCGACGGCGCACGCTTTGCCTCCTTCGCCTCTGCGGAAGGGCACGCCTCCTTCTTCGGCTGCTTTTGCCCCCGATGCATGGAAAAGATGGTCGCCATGGGCATTAACGCCCCGGAAGTGAAGGCCGGGATTGCGGACCTGATGCGCTATCTGAAAAAAGAGCCCCATTCCTCCTCCATTCCCCGGATGCGCAACGCCCTGGAAGCCTGGCAGGATTTTCGCGGCCGCTGCGTGAAGCAGTATTTCGATCGTTTTGCCGTGCAGGCCCGCGCCGCCGGACTGGACGCGGGCGCTTTTGTGTTCGCGCCGTCCCTGTGGTGGATGGTGGGACAGCGGCCGGACGGTATGGGCTCGCTGGATCTGGTGGCGCCCATGCTCTACCGGGCGTATCCCCACAAGGAGGGCCCCGCCTGCCTGAACCACGAATGGGCTGCCTTCCGAGAGCTGCTTTCCCACGCGGATCGTTCCGCCGAAGACGTGGCCAGCCTGATTTTCGATTTGCCGCTCATGGGCGGCGAAGACCCCATGCAGGGCTTCTCGCCGGAGCATGTGGCGGACGAAGTACGGGCTGCCCGGGCCATGCTGCCGAAAAAAGTGCGGCTTGCCCCCATTGTGCAAACCGAGGACGATGCGCTGGAAGAGGTAATTTCCGGCGTAATGGCGGCCGGGGCCGACGGCTGCGGCGAATTCCAGTACGCGCAAAAACAGTTCTGATTTTCCAAAATTCAACGGGCCGTCGCCTTCCAATCGCGGAAAGCGGCGGCCCGTTTTTTGTGTGAAAATGAATTATTGCTCGATGTAGTCGGTATTGTCCTCGTAGATGAACTGGCGCAGAATTTCCTGATTGGCGGGGAAATCCGCACGAATGGACCAGATTTCGTTCTCCGTGACGGAATTGAAGGTACCGTCCGCCGGCAGGCGCAGCTGCTGCACCTGGCTCAGATCCATGCTCACGCCCACGCCCATGAGGGTCGTAATGTCGTTCATGGTCAGGTTGGTTCGGGTATAGCTCATCAGCTTGGTGGCCGCCGTTACCAGCGTGGCGAGGCTTTCGCCCTGCAGCTTGCTGGCAATGGCCAACAGTACGTTGCGCTGGCGCTGGGTACGCACGTAATCGCTGTCCAGTTTGCGAATACGGGCGTAAGCCACCGCCTGATTGCCGTTCAGGGTCACCTTGCCCGCGTGGGAAAGGGGCTCTTTGTGGTTCATGTGGAATTCATCCGCATCGTAGGTCAGCTGTTCGTTGATCTTCTTCATTTCCTGAGAGGAAATTTCGATCTCCACGCCGCCCACTTCGTCGATGATGTCCGCCAGCGCTTCGATGCCCACCAGCACGTAATGCTGGATATTCATGCCGAAATATTCGTTCACCGTGCGCATGGCCAGTTCCGGGCCGCCCTTGGCATTGGCGGCGTTGATTTTCTGATGGCCGACGCCGTCAATATCCACCCAGGTATCCCGCATGATGGAGGTCATTTTCGCGCGGCCGTCCTTCATGTTCACGGACAGAATCACCATGGTATCGGAAAGGCCGTAATAGGAATTAAAATCCCGGGAATCACTGCCCAGCAGCAGGATATTCCACCATTCGTCTCCCAGATCCTCATTGATTTTCAGATCCAGATCCGCATCCGTTTCCGCCACGGCGCACAGGCTCGTCATAAGCGCAAGGGCCAGGGCAAGCGCAGCCCAGCGCCTGCCCCAATGAAGCAGTTTCTTCATAGCCGTTGTCTCGATCCGGGAATTCTTATTCCCCGATCGTTACCTCCTTTGTATCCTTCAGCACCTGGATGTAGGTTTTGCCGGGCTTGAAGAGAACTTCGTTGCCAGCGTCGTCATAATAGACGGTGTTTTCCGTCACGGCGTCCCGCTGCCAGTAACCGGTGAAGTGCATGCCGTCGATGAAATAATCGCACTTGTTGGTGCCGGTGGTGGTGACGCAGGGCCGGTCGGAGGAGCCGCCGTACCAGCTGTAGGTCACATACTGCACGATGACGTTATCGCAATATACCTGTTCGCCGGTAATGCCGTCCACAAAGGCGTTGCCGCCGTAGGTGCGGGCGTAGCGGCCATCCTGGAACACATAGCCGGGATGGTAGGACTTATTGTAATCGATGCTGAAGACCTCGCAGGGCTCGCCCTGACGGGTGTATCCCTCCTGGCTGAACTTCAGGGGGCTCTTCACCTGGAGAGAATCCCAATCCAGATCTTCATAAATCTTCTGCAGGCGGCAAACCACGTTGTTGGGTGCGGAACGGCTCTTGTCCCGATAGAAATAGCCGTTGCCATCGGAAATGCCGTCGATGCGGGCCTGCATGGGCACCGACTTAAAATATTCGTACACGTTGCTGCCCTTATGCTGCTGGCCGCCGAAATGGATGAAGCATCCACCGTATTCCAGGGCCACATCCGCATGCACAATGCGGGCGGAACGGACGGCTTCGATCTGCTCGGGAATTTCGTCGTTGAACACTGCGGTATAACGGGTTGCGCCGCCGTTGTAGGTTTCGATTTCATAAACGACGTCCGCGGAGCCGATGCCCATCTGAGGCCGGGCGCCGGGCTCGTTGTCCATTTGGGAAAGGATAATCCGGTTGGGGGTATCCTTTGCCATTCCCGTAGTTATGGACGCCGCAGAAGCGGGCACATCCGTCAGCACCGGCTGTTCTGCAAAGGCGCAGGAGCACAGCGTCAGCACTAAGGCAAGAACCAGGGTCAGTGTCTTTTTCATGTGAAAACCTCCATTCAAAAGATGGCTTATGTTAAGCTCTCCCCGCCGCGGCCTTGATGCGCTGCAGCTGGTGATAGCCTACCCCCAGGCTGTGGAGAATGCCCGCCGCCCATCGGCGGGAGCGAGTGGCCCTGGCCAGCCACGGCCATTCCCGGGCCAGATAATGATCCAGCTCCCGGGCCTGTTCGGCTCCCTGCCGCCGGTCCGGGTTATAAATCAGGGCGATATTGAACTGCGTCCGAGCCAGGAGCGTCAGCATAAAGCGCATGTACTCCCGCCGCCCTTCGGGCATTTCCCCGGCGCGATTTTCGCAAAAATCGGCGCAGGTTTTCAATACCTTATCGTGCTGCCGGTAATTCTTCACGTAATTTAAGTAACTGACGCTTTGACCGTCGCAGCCCAGGCGGTAAAAATAGACCTCCCGGGGCAGCAGATACGCCGTGCGCACAAAGGCCGTTACGCCGATGACATACTGCATGTCCACATAAAAGGTATGCTCCATCAGCCGAATGCCCTTTTCCCGCAGAAGAGAAGTGCGGCAGGTGAGGGTATGCATGCTGATGCACCGGGCGTATTCCGGGGCAGCGATCTCCTCAAAGGGGATCACCCGTTCCACCGGCGCCCCCTCCGGCAGGCGAACGGGCGTGCCCGCCTCCGTCAGGCCGTGAACCTCCGTGCGCTGATCCAGAAAACAATCCGGATCCTTCCCTTCCATGGCCTGCAAAAGCGCTTCCAGTCCCGCCGGATTGACCCAGTCGTCCGCGTCCACAATGCGGAAATATTTTCCCTTTGCCGCCGCCAGCCCCGCGTTCACTGCGGAACCGTGGCCGCCGTTTTCCTGACAGATCAGGCGGAACACCTCAGGCCGCCGCGTCTGATAGGCCCGGGCAATGGATTCGGTATCGTCTGTGGAACCGTCGTTCACCACGACGACCTCCAGCCTGCCCCGAAACTTCTCTTCCAGGAAGGAATTCAGGCACTTTTCCAGGGTAGCCGCCGCGTTATAGGCGGGCACGGCGATGGTTAAGTAAATCATTTCTCGTTTTTCCGGGTCAGCAGCGTCCGCCGCCGTCCCATCCTCCTTGCGATCATGACGTACATTCGAGGCCAAATCAGGTACACCCCGGCGCTGAGGGACACCCGCCTGTCCGGATAATCCGTCAGACGGCGCATACGCTGCCGGGCGTGGTTTTCCCGGGCAAAGGACAGCGCCTGTTTCGGCGACATCGCCACGCTGGCCTGCCACAACGCCGACCAGAACAGCCGGGCCGCAAACCACTTTTCAAAACGCTTTCGGAAATCCCCTGCGTTCTCTAAGTATAGACTATGTGTGTTATCAAAAAGTTGCAGGCAGCGGATTCGTTCTATGTTAAAACTATTCATCGCTGAATTGGGAGAGGCGCAATAGCAATACCGGGCGGCGTCCCCCCGCTGCATCCTTCCGCAGGCCGCAAACAGCCGCAGCAGAAAATCATAGTCCTCGTAATAGGCGTAGCCCTCCGGAAATCGCACGCCGCTTTTTTCCAGAAATTCCCGGCGGATCACCAGGTCGTACACCCCCATGGCCGTGGGGTTGCGCAGAAATTCCTCCAGAAGCGCCCGTCCGGTGGTTTCTTCCCGCCGGCCCGCGCCGGCCTCGAACCGGGGCGTTGCGCCCACCACCCGGGTATGCCGAAAAAGCGCCGCTTCCCGGGGGGACCATGCCAGCAGCGTTTCCACATAATCCGGGGCCAGCGCGTCGTCCACGTCGGCAAAGGCAATCCATTCCCCCGCCGCCGCGTCCATGCCCGCATTTCGGGCGGCGCTGACGCCCCCATGGGGACGCTTCAGCACCCGGGCGGAATAGCGCTTTTCAGAAAGGAGCCGTTCCAGGCGGGAAAGGGTCGCGTCCTGAGAAGCGTCGTCCACAAAAATCGCTTCAAAATCCCGGCAGGTCTGCGCCGCCAGATAGCCGTCCATCCGCTCCACGTGGGCCTCGGCGTTGTAAACCGGAATCACAATCGTCAGTCTCTTCTTTTCCATGTCACCGGTCCGCCTTCAGCCGCGCAAACAGCAGCATCGCGTTTTTTTTCACAAAGCTCATGCATTTTCCCAGGGCATACGTCAGCCCCGCGCTGCGCATTTTCAGGGGAATCAGCATCAGGCGCATCACAAGGCTTCCGGGCCGCATGTATTTCAGGCCCCATTCCAGATTGGGGCAGCGCAAAATCTCGCCTATGCGCCGGCGCTTCTCCCGGGTCGAAAGCGGGCAGGCGCGGCAAGTGAAATTTTCCACCACGCCGAAAATGCGCTCCACATATCGCCGGGCCAGAAATTCCACCGCCTGCGGCTGGTTCTCCATGCCCCAATGCCGGAAAAGATCCAGCATCCAGGCATGTTCCTCTTCCCGCTTTTCAAAAAGTCCCGGGAAATACCGGGCCGTTTCGGATTCCGCCCGGGCCCGGGTAAAGTGATAGAAGGCCTCCCCCGACACCGCCACGGTTTCCACATCCCGGATATAATCCAGTACAAAGGGAAAGTCGTCCATCTTGGTGTTGCGGAAACGAAAGCCGCCTTCCCGCACCCGCTGCCCGTCGAAGAGCTTATTCCAGGGCACGTACAGAAGATTTTTATCAAAGATCGGCACGGAGGCCTGCCGGAACTCCTGCGCTGTGGCGTAAAAAGCCGCCGGGCAGGCCTGGGTCTGTCGCCAGAATTTTTCCCCAGTATAATAGGTGTCGATGTAAAACCCCGTCACCACCAGCTGCGCGCCGGTTTTCGTCGCCAGGGCGTACATTTTTTCCAGCATATCCGGCTCGGCCCAGTCGTCCCCATCCATAAAATAGAGATATTTTCCCCGGGAAATCTGGATGGCGGCGTTTCTGGCGGCGGGGGCGCCGGCGTTTTTCTGGTGAATAGCCTGAACCCGGGGATCCCGCCGGGCGTATTCGTCGCAGATTTCCCCGGTTCGGTCGGCGGAGCCATCGTCTACCACCAGCGCCTCAAAATCCCGGAACGTCTGCCCCAGCAGGCTGTCCAGGGCCCGGGGCAGATAGTCCGCCACGTTATAGGCGGGCAAAATCACGCTGATTTCAGGCATCCTTCCGCTCCTCCTCTTCTCCCACGGCGGGGGCGCTGACGAAGGCCTCGGTGGAATCCTGCTTGAAAAACACCGTCAGGGTTTTGAGAATCAGCTTGATGTCCAGCCAGAGGGAATATTCCTCAATGTAGGAAATGTCCATCATCAGTTTATCCCGAGGGCTGGTGTTATACTTTCCGGAAATCTGGGCATAGCCCGTCAGCCCCGCCTTTACCCGGCAGCGATACTGATATTCGGGCATATTTTCCACGTATTTATTGAAATTGGTCAGCATTTCCGGCCGGGGGCCCACCACGCTCATGTCCCCCACCAGAATATTGATCAATTGCGGCAGCTCGTCGATGCGGAACCGGCGCAGCACCGCCCCTACCCGGGTAATGCGGTCGTCGTCCTTCACGGCGGAATATTCCACCGCGGCGGCGGCTTCTCGCATGGTGCGGAATTTGTAAATTTCGAAGACCTTATCCCCCCGGGTCATGCGCTTCTGCTTATAGAACACGCTGCCGCCGTCGTCCAGCTTGATGGCGATGGCCGTCGCCAGCATCAGCGGGCTGCAAATCACCAGCCCCACCGACGCGCAGAAAAGATCCAGCGCACGCTTGAAAAACCGCTGGCGCAGGTTCAATCCGTTGCGGGTGTGGGCGGTCATTACCACGTCGTCCAGCAGAAAGGAGCCGGATTTCTGGGCCAGCACCGAAGCGATGGACAGATCGAAATAAATTTCCTTCTGGCATTTATAGCAATATTCGATAATTTCCTGATTTTCCTTGGCGGGCAGATGAAATAGAATAATGGTATCGTTCTGTCGAATTTTTTCATGCAGCTGGCTCGAGGTGCAATTCACGCAATCGCGAATGACAAATTGCTTATGAAAAATGCGAATCTTGGAACAAATCGCCTCTCGATCCCCATCGTTTGCGGTGACCACGCAGCATTTTTTCGGAGGATTGATGGAAAAAAAGAAATAATTTCCCAGATAGGTAAACGCCGTAATGGCCAGAATCTGAATGACCACCGCCCCCAGCAGCAAAAGAAAATCCACGGAAAAAAATTCCAGGGACTGATTGTTATTGGCGTTTACGTTCATAATCTGAAGCTGCAAATAGGTAATCAGATCCGTCAGAAACACGGACAGCGACATCTGATAAATAATCGGCCTGCTCTTCTGCCGGCCGATATGAAAGCCGCCGTAAATCCGCGAAAAAACAACCGTCAGCACACAGAAGGTGCTGATGGTAATGGCCATGGTACGACTGATTCGCAAAATCTGCGGATTGGTGGGCCACAGCATCAATAAAAAGATCGCCAACGGCCCTACATAAGCCAGCGCATACAGCAGATCCAGCGCCAGCAGCGCCGGCCATTTGCGCTTTTCCATACCTTCCAACCTCCGTCCGGCCCCAGGGCGCCGAAAGTGATAAATGTATTCATATTATATCAGATTCCGCAGTAATGTCAATTTCTCTTTTCCGCTTCCGGCCAGTTGGCGTCTTTTCCCATGGCTTCCTCCGCCATGCGCATCAGTTCGCTGGGGCGCAGGTTCAGCCCCTCCGCAATCCGCCAGAAGGTTTGCATCCCGGTGTCCCTTCCGCCCTTTTCAATGCCGGCCAGGTTGCTTCGGGCCGTTCCCGCCAGGCCGGAAAGCACTTCCTGCGTCATGCCCCGCTGCCGCCGCAGCCCCGCGATCAACCGGCCCAGAACCCTGCTGTCGTAATCCATTTCTGCTTACACCTTTCGTCCCCCGCCCCGCTTCATTGTAGCACAGAAGCAGCGGCGCGGCAACATTTTTCATTCTTCCGCGGAACCTTCTTCCAAATCCCGGCGTCAAAGCTACAGTTTCGCCCAATTATCGCCAGAAATTTTGATATTTCAAAATTTTTCAAAAAAGTTTGTCCGGTTTTGGGGTTGTGCATCGTTATATATAATAGAAACACCAGAAAGGAGGGGATACGCCGTGGGCAGGAAGAAACAAAAGTCCCTGTTGTAACCCGCGCCGCAGAAGCGGCCGCAGCCCGTCAATTCAACAAAAATCGAATTACGAGAGGTGAATCAAATGAAACGCTTTGTATCCCTGTTTTGCATGCTGATGTTGGTCGCCCTTCCCTTTGCCTGGGCGGAAACCGAGGTTGAATTCCTGTCTCAGCAGGCCGTTCCCGCGCCCGCTTCTCTGCCGGATCTGCAGCTGCAGCCCCTGGACATGCAGCCCTACGAAAATCAGGCAAGCACCCTCTTCCCCGCGGCGGAAGACGCGCAATACATGGTGGGCAACCGCAGCGATGAGAAGAGTTATCATTTTTCCTACCTCCTTTATCACGATACGCTGGCGGATGCGGTTTACTGCGTCACCTATCCCACTTTTGACAATCCGCTGCCGGAAGACGGCGGCGCATCCCTGAGCTTCCTCAGCCGGGAGGAAGCCGCGCAAACTGTAGTCGATTCCCTGCAGGAGCATTTCGGCATTACCGCCGCCGTGTGGTCCGAATGCGCCATGACCAAAACCCTGTACGACGAACTGTATGAAAGCGACCGGGAATTCCTGGAGGACGACCTGGCGGACGGCAGCCACATGGGCGCGACGGAGCAGGTTGCCTGGGAAACCGAGGACGTCTGTTATATATTCTATCTGTATCAGACCGTTCATGATACGCCCCTTCTGCCGCCTGTGGACAGCAGCACTGACACCACGCCGGGCGGCGTGAAAACGATGGGCCTGTATGGCACTGAAATTGTCGCAATGCTGTTCCCCGATGGTATTCGTTATCTGAAATTGAATAATC
This sequence comes from uncultured Eubacteriales bacterium, assembly GCA_902767315.1. Classification (GTDB taxonomy): domain Bacteria; phylum Bacillota; class Clostridia; order Christensenellales; family Aristaeellaceae; genus RUG11247. Next base: position 3,089 of record CACXHB010000001.1, on the reverse strand, counting down.
TCTGGACTGCTTCCGACAACGGACAGGAACAGCCCCTGATTTCCCAGGAGGACGCCATCGCCATTTTCCGGGAAAACATTGACGAGGCCCCCAACGGCGAACCGGTACAGGTACAGGCCGTGCGGCTGATGTACGCCGGAAAGGAGGGCGCGGCGCACCCCTACTGGGCCTTTGCGAAAAAACTGGACTGGTATGAGGGTTCGGAACTGCTGATGACGGAAAACGGCTGGAATCTGGTGGACGCGGTGACCGGCGAATGGATTGGGGAGGAACCGTAATGCGCGTTTGCAAAGGGCTCCTTCTGCTGGCCCTGTGTCTGTGCTGCGGTTCCACCGCGCTGGCCGAAGCCTATCAGGCCGAGGACGGCCGGGTCAAGTATGACGCGGCAATTGATTTTCCTCAGGGCGGAGAGGTTCCCCTTCTGAACGCAGTTTCCCTTTCCCCCCAGCGGGAGGCGCTGATCAGCGCCTTCCGCCTGACGGAGGCGGACGCGGCCGGCCTGGAATGCTACGACGGCGGATTTGCGCTGTATTCCTCCCAGGGGCAGGCCGTTACCGACGCGCTGTACATGATAGATCACGAAAATCTGGACGGACTGACTGCCTTTGACCTGAGCTTTCAGCCCATGGAAGAAGCCTGCGCGGACGCTATCGACGCCTTCCGGCAGCTTGGGATAGACGTATGTCTGGAAGCGGCCTATGCCATTGATACCCGGGAATATGACCGGCTTTATCAGAATCATCAGGAATGGATCGAAAATCAGGGGCGAGGCAAGGCGGAATGGCCGGAAAACGACATTTGTTATGTGATTTATCTGAATCAGTGCCATGAAGGCATTCGCCTCTATCCCGCCTATTATCCCTACGACGCGGTGGATAATTTATCCTTCGGCCCCGAAATCATGCTGTTGGTCTTTGAAGACGGCGTGAAGTTCATCGCCTGCGATGGGCTGATTCAGGCCACCCCCGCCGGGGACGCCGTTTGTCTTCCAGGCGCGGAACAGGCAATCAATCGTTTTTCAGAGAAATACAATTACATTCTGTCCCTGGAAAAAAAGTCGGTAGAAATTGACCGAGTTTCTCCGGTTTATCTGCCCTTTCAGGGAGATTCCGGGCTGATTTTTCAGCCGTACTGGATTTTTTCGGGGCGTCTGGAGGACGGCGCCTTCTGGGAATATCTGTACGATCCCGTCAGCGAGGAGGTGTTCGGCCTGTGAAAGTTCACATTCATTCCGTGGGCGCACACCTGTATCGAATCCTCATCCATCCCATTCTGTGGCTGGGAGTTGCGCTGGAGGTCTATCTGCTCCTTCAGCCCATTTTCATCGAACTGCTGATGCGGATGAAATACGGGGGCGGCGGCATGGAGATTGACAGCGTATTGGGCGCGTTATCGCTGTCCACCAATATCGGCGGCACTCGGGATCTGGAACCCATCGTCTATTCCTTCATCGCCGCCCAAACCTACATTGTGGAACGGAAATCCGGCTATCTGCGCGCGTCGGTGCTGCGGGAAGGAACCCGCCGCTATCTGGGCGGGTGTCTCGCTTCCACCTGCATGGCCGCTGCGGTAATCGCCGTGATCGGGCTAATGCTGTTTGCGCTGATTCTGGTCGTCTGTTTTGGCGCAACGCTGCTGCCGACGGAGCCGGAAGTCGCCATGGATTTGGGAATCAGCGGCAACGCACTGCTGTTTGGCCGCACGCCCTGGCTGATTTGGGGCGTTGTTGAGATTAGTTACATTTTTGCCATTACGGGCCACTGCCTGTGCGCCCTGGCGGTAAGCGCCGTTTCCGACAATCTGTTTGTGGTGGTGCTTTCCCCGATGCTGATTTATTACGTGCTGGCGAATCTCACCTCTCCCTTTCTCAGTCCCATGGGGCTGGACTACGTCTACCTGGGGCGGGGTATGACCCGCATCGACGCGCCGCTGCAAGCGCTGGCCGTCACTGCCGCGGGGTATCTGCCGGTAATTCTCATCGCCGCGGTCGTTTTCTATCTGGCCGCCAGTTGGAGGATACGCCATGAGTAAAATTCGCTTCGCCGCCTGCATTTGCCGCCGCAATTTGCAAAAATTATTGCACGACAGCCGGCTGTTTCTGTGCATTGCTGCGGTAGCCGTGCTGCTGATCTGCCGGTATACTCAGGAATTGCGGGATTTTTGCGGACAATTGCAGGTGAACGTTTCCCCGCTGCCGGTATTCGTCGCGCTGACGAATCGGCTTTATCTATACCGGCTGTTGCTGTTTCTTTTTCTGATGCTGATCTGCGACGCACCCTTTGTAGACCGGGGCATGCCCTATCTGATTCTGCGTTCCAACCGAAAAAGCTGGTTCTGGGGTACGTTTTTCACCCTTGTCGCCCTGGCGCTGTTTTTCTGGGGCATGGTGTTTGCCGTATGCGTCCTTTCCGTGGCAGGATGCTGCGAATGGACCACTGATTGGGGTCGAGTATTTCTTTCCCTGATGAAAACCGACGAGCTGATGTATTTCGGCAGCGAAATCAGCTTTTTTCGTGCTCTGGGGAACGCCCTGCAGGCCTTCGGATGGAGTTTTCTGTTGAAAATGCTGGTTTCCCTGCTGCTGGGTGCGCTTACCTGGACAATCAATCTGAAATCCCGGAAGAACGTCGGCGTGATTTTCGCCGTACTGCTGGTGCTTTTTAACGAATGGATTTTCAGCTGGTTTGTGGACCGGTGGATGGTATATTTTTCCCCCGTTTCCTGGGGCTCGCTGGGGTGTCTGAATTTGGAGAACAGTCCTGTGAAAATTCCGAGCCTGAGTTACGCGGTCTGCGCACTGACCGGCGCTCTGGCCTTCCTGCTGCTTTTGGCCTGGCGTTTTTCGCTGCGCGGGGCGGTGGAGGTTCGCACACTGAACACATAACAATAGGAAGGGATTTCATTATGATCTGCATTGACATACTGGGCGTGAAAAAGGCGTTTCGTACGCAGGTTGTATTGGATGGAATTGATCTGCACCTGACGGGCGGCAACATCTACGGCGTCGTGGGCAGAAACGGTTCCGGAAAATCGGTGCTTATGAAGTGCATCTGCGGTTTGCTCCCCGTGAGCGAAGGGGAAATTCGAAT